>NZ_JBEOWM010000001.1:0-270585 GCF_040296045.1 Streptomyces sp. NPDC002490
GTGCCCGGTCCTGCGACCGGGCACGGGGCACGCCCCGTCTTCTGGGTGCTTTCCCTCAGGCTCGCGGGCCGCCTGCCGATCGGTTCGCCGACACGTGTCGGCGGTCCAGGGCGGCGAAGCAGTGCCGTTGGTGGGTAGTGGCGGGGCGGAGGGTTTCGGGTCGTGCTTCCCAGGGGCGTCCGCCGGGGCGTTGGAGGAGTGCCACGGGGTGGTGGTGGCGGTGGTAGCGGTCGATGACGCGTCCGGTGGTGCCCTTGGTGGGGTCGTAGACGAGCGTGCCGATGGGGGCGGGTTCGTCGGCGTGGGTGTCGGCGTCGGGTGGGGCGGGGTTCACATGCCTTCCGTGGCGACGAGGACGGCGACCACCATCAGCGACCCCCAGGTCATCAACGCGATGATGCCGCCCCACAGGGCCCCGTCCGCCGTCACCCGGTACCGCCGCCGACCACCACGGCGCGCTCGACTCCGACCGCTCATCCCCGGTCCGCCCGGACGTTCGCCAGGTGCCGGATCGTCAACGCCTCCGCGATGATCTCCGCCGCCCGACCGTTGCACCACCCCAAGTACACCAGCGGAGGCCGTGCCCCGTCTTCCAGCACCGACAACCCCGGCAACTCGATCCGCGCCTGCTTCGCCGCAGCGGACAGCAACTCGACGGCCAGATCCGCCGCCCAGTCACCCCCGGGCGGAGGCGGGGCGCCACGGTCGCCCGACCGAATCTCGGCCAACGACGGACGCGGCGGGTTGGACGGTTCGGACGGCTCTTGCGGTTGGGGTGACTGGGGTTCTTGGGGCTGAAGGTTTGGCTGTTGCATGAGATTCCTCGTGTGGGTTACGTCTGTCAACTACGCGCCTTTTGGCGGGTGTTGTGTGGCTTCAACGTTGCCGGGGAAGCGGCGTACCGTGCAACAGTGCACCGTGGGATTGGCACCAAAAGAGGTGCGAACAGCCTTTCGTCAGCGCACGGTGCGTGACGGGTCATGTACCGTGCACGACTTTTTGGGAGGGTCGAATGGGCAGGGGAGAAACCACCGTCGCGCGGCGACAACTCGGCCGGAACCTCCGTCAGCTCCGCCAAGCAGCGGGGATGACGAAGCGGGAGGCCGCCGATCGCCTGGAATGGTCAGAGTCGAAGATCTGGCGGATCGAAGGGGGCAAAGCTCCGCTCCGGTCCATGGACGTACAGAACATGTGCAGCGTGTACGGCGCTGACGAGGCGGCGGCAGGCTTGATGGAGCTGGCGCAGGAGTCGAAGGCGCGCGCCTGGTGGCACAGTTACGGCGTCCCCGGCTTCGACGTGTACGCCAGCCTGGAGGAAGCCGCCTGGCAGATCGACACGTACGAAAGCGGTCTGGTGCCGGGGCTGCTCCAGACGCCTGATTACGTCCGTGCCATCGCGCGCTGCCACTACCCCAACCTGACTGACGAAGAGGTGGAGACCCGCGTCGACATCAGAATGGCACGGCAGAGGATCCTGACCCGGACGGATGGGGCACCCAGGGTTCGGGTCGCCCTGGACGAAGCCGCGCTGCTTCGTCCCGTCGGCAGCCCTGCGGTGATGGCGGCGCAGATCGGGCATCTGGTCTACGTGGCAGGTGTCCGACGGGCATCGATCCGGGTGGTCCCGTTGTCGGTGGGCGTTCACCCCGGAGTCCTCGCGGGACCATTCGTGATGATGGGCTTTCCTCCCGGAGTTGGAGGAGAGCCCACCACGGTCTACGGCGATACGCTGACCAGCGGGTACTACCTTGACAAGGGCGCCGAAGTTGAACAGTACGGTGCTGCCTTTGCAAGTATCTGGTCCAAGGCACTTGACGAGGACGCGAGTAGTCGCGTCCTTGCTGAGGCAGCGAGGAGCTATCAAGAGACATGAGCACCATAGGACAGGACTGGACGAAGTCGTCGTACAGCAACGGGAACACGCACAACTGCGTGGAGGTGCGCGGTCTCTGCGGCACCGTCCAGTTCCGCGACAGCAAGTGCGCCGATTCGGGGCCGGCCGTGTCCGTGTCCGTTCCGGGCTGGTCCGCATTCGTGGCCGGCCTCCAGCACGACCGCGCGTAGCCCGGAAGCACGCGGACCGCTCCCGTCCGATCGAGCGCCGGACGGGGGCGCGGTGCCCGATGGCCCCGCAGGGCACCACCTCAGGAGTCGTCGCCGACCTGGGAAGAGCTGACGTGGGCTCAGGCGCCGCCTCACGTCCGGGACCTCAACACGTCGACCTCGCAGCCCGGCGCGAAGGGGTCGAAGCCGTGGTCGACCAGCCAGCGAACGGCCAGCAGGCTCCGCAGGGACCACCACGCGTGGATCACGTCGAGGTCGACCTCGGTGCCGTAGCCGGCGATGACGTCGTCGAGGTGCTCCTCGTGTCCGAGCGTGAAGGCGGCGAGGTCGTACAGGGCGTCGCCCCGGCCCGCCTCGGACCAGTCGATGACGCCCGTGACCTCGTCGCCGTCGAGGAAGACGTGGGCGATCTGGAGGTCGCCGTGGGTGAAGGCCGGAGTCCACGGCCGGAGCGCGGCCTCGGCGACCCGGCGGTTGCGGGTGACCAGGTCGGCGGGCAGCACGCCGTTCGCCACGAGCGCCGCGCACTCGTCGTCGAGTTCCGTCGCCAGCGCCAGGACGTCGCGGCCGGCTCGGCCCGGCCACGGCGGAGGCGGCGCCTCGTGCAGCGTCCTGATGACGGCGCCCGCCGCGGCCCACGCCGTCGACGCTCCGGTCGACGGCCCGCCGAGGCGCCCGAGCGTCGTTCCCGGGAGCGCGGCGATCGCGAGCACGGGCGGTTCGCGCCACAGGACCTCCGGGGTCGGCACCGGCGCGAGGGACATCGCCTCGACCTCGGCGTCGACGCGGGCCTGATCGGCGTCCACCTTCAGGAACACGTCCCCCACGCGAAGGGTCACCCGCTCGGAATGGGCCACCACGACCTGTACCTCGTCCATGGGCGACCAGTGTTCCGGGAAGGAGCGCCGAGGTCGCCGGGTTTTCGCGGGCGCTACCGCGCCCGACCCGCACCCCGGTGCGGCTCGTCGTTCAGTCCACCACCGCGCGACCGATCAGGGTCCCGATGTGGCCCCGTGTCGGGGCCGCCAGCTCGTACACCTCCGCTTCCCGGAACCCGGCCTTGAGGAGGAGCCCCTTCCACTTCCGGGGCGTGTAGCTGTAGCGGTACGTGTACATCGCCTTGCCCGCGAATCCCCCCTTGTACATCCCCTGCGGCCCGTACGCGCCGGGAATGGCCGGGGGGTGGGAGAAGACGAGCACGCCGCCCGGATTCAGTCGGTCGGCGACCAGGGGGAGCAGCCTGGCCGGGTCGGTGAACCAGACCGCGCCGAACATCGAGTACACGGCGTCGTAGGTCTCCGTGCTCTCGGCGAGGTGAGAGAGGACGTCCGCACAGGCGAACCGGACCCCCAAGGGTCCCCACCGCTCCGTGGTGTTCGCCACCATGACGGGCGACATGTCGACGCCGGTCGCCTTGACGCCCTGCTGGGCGAGGTATGCCAGCGCGCGCCCGGTCCCGCAGCCGACTTCGAGGACGGACTCCGGTGAGCCGAGCAGCTCCGGGCCCGGCCCGTGCCCGGCGTACTGCGTCCAGCGGAAGACGGGGTCCGACCCGAACACGTCCTTCCGGGTGCTCTCGGCATAGGTGTTCCAGAGTTCGCGTTCGCTGTCGAGGTCGTGCTGTGCGGGCAACGGAGTGTCCTTCGTGTCTGGTCGGGGTGTGCAGGTTGCCCCTGCCCTCCGGAAGGAGGGGCAGGGGCAAGGAGAATCGGGCCGGTTCAGTGGCTGTCGGGGACCTGTCGTCGCACGGCGAGCAGTCCGACGCGTCGACGTCCCACAACTCGTCGTCGACCGCGAACCCGGCCGCGCGGATGAATTCGGCCGTGCGCGCGACCACGCCGTCACGGCGTCGCTCGATCAGCGGGGCGTGGTGCTTGTACCGGCCGCCGTTGTGCGCGTCGCACAGGGCGAAGTACAGAGGGGTGTCGAGGATCAGTTGGTGGACTCCGATGTCCACGGTGTACCCGACACCCATGTCGGTGCCGGGGTTCTCCATCGCGGTGACGACGTACGCGATGCCCTGCCCCAGGACGCGCTCCGCGAGGCTGCGTACGGACACGCTGTCGCGGAGGAGGAGGCGAACCTCGCGCTCCCACAGATCGGCCACGCCCGTGTCCGTCACGAGGTGGGGCACACGCTCCTCCAAGGCGTTGAGGATGGTGCGAGGATCACGGGTCCTCGTCTGAACCGCTGTGCTCATGGTGCAAGACCTCCTGCTGTGTGGAGTAGTGCACGGCACGGGTACGGGCCTGGTCGACCGGTCGGGAATCCTGGACAGACTTCGGTCATCCCACTGGCCTTCAAAATCAATCGGCCCGTTGAAATGCCATCTTCCCCAAAAATGACGGGCTTGGTGAAATCATGCGCGTTCCGGAATAAAGATCACCGCCGGAATGCTCGTGCCCATTGGGTCAGCAGCCCCCTGGCCTCGTCGCCGTAGACGGCTCGTGACTGGTACCCGTCGAAACGATCGAGGAGTGAGCGGACGTCCCTGGGGTCTCTGAACACGGCTGCGCCCAAGTCTGTCTCAATGGTCGCCAATCGGTCGTCGTACACCGTGAACGTGCTGAGTGGAGTGCTACTGAAATTCACGCCCAGCGGCAGCAGCCCGATCTCGATGTTCACCTGATGGGAAAGGAGGGTCAAGCGGTCAATCTGCATGGCCATGGAAGGAGGGGGGAGGAGTGGGTACTTGACCGCCTGTTCGGTGAGGATGAACGTGAAGTTCTTGGCGTGATCGAGTAACACGGCCTGCCGTTCGAGTTTCATGGCAACGGCCTTGGCCTGCTGTGCGGGTGGTGTGTTGGAGATGCTCGCCGTGATGTATTCCGGGATTGCCAACAGTCCGGTGGTCATGGAGAGGAGGAAGTGCCGGAAGTCCGTTGTGGATGCTTCGATCCCTGCCAGTTCCCACTGCTTCTTTTCCAGCCCCTTGCGATGGAGGGTTCTCCGACCCTGCCATTCGGTCTGAGAGATGCGAGCCAGGGCCGTGGCCTCGGCCGTGACGGTCGGAGGCGCTCCCAGAGCCTTCAGGATCTGCTCGACATCCACGAGGGACGGGCGGATCTTGTTGCCCTCGATACGGCTGATCTTGGACTGCGACATGTTGCAACGTGCGGCTAGCCGGGCTCCTGAGAGCCCGGCTTGCTTGCGAAGGCGTTGGAGCATGGCAGCCAGTTCCATCCGGGACTGGTCGAGCCGTTCAGGCTGGATGGCCACCGTCGACGTACTCCTCGAAGGGCACCGACTCTGCGACGGCGATGCGTTGGTACTCGACGAAGGCGGAGACGTCGCCCTCGAAGACCGTGCGGTTGATCTGTGTCCCGTCCGCCTCGTAGTTCATGAGGACCACCTCCGACCGGTCGAACATCCAGAAGTCCTGGACTCCCTCCAGGGGATTCGGTCGGCCGGTCACGTCCAGGATGCGGATGTCGTCTCCCGCTCCGACGTGTACCCCGTAGTAGCGGCTGAACTCGAACTCCAGGTAACTGGAGAGGGGTTGCGTCACGATGTGAACGCGGCCGTTGTACTTCCCCTCGACCCGCTGGCGTGAGACGCGCTCGGTGTACGGGGAAGCGGTGTAGGGAGCCAGCGATCGGCCCTCGCGGAAGGCGGCGAGGTCCTCGGCTTCCTGCGGTACGAGGTATTGCGGGAGGGTTTCGAGTCGCCAGGCTTCGTGCCTGATCGCCGCGAACCGGTTGCTCCATTCCTCACCATCCAAGAGCACGGACGGCCTCCCTCAACGTCTCCTCCGGTATCTCCACGAGCCCTTCACCCCGGGGAGCGTCGTACGCGTGGGACACGTTGCCTTGGACCAGGAACGAACCGGTCGGCGTCCGGTAGACGTTCGGGCAGTCCTCTCCTCCGCACGTACCGGTTCCGTTGCCGGTGAGCCGAATCAGTTCTGCGCGAGCCATGATGGAACTCCCTCGTGACCGGTGCGGGCTGGAGTTTGACGCCCCCGACCGTAGGGGCATGCCGTCACGGGCGTCCACGTCGGAGGATGACTATGCGCGTTGTGGCATAAACCCGGGGGACCGGGGAGTACGAAGACGAGGGTGAAGGCAGGCTTCGTGTTGTCCTTCGGCGCACCCGTCGCGGCGGCCCTCCTCCTGATGGTGCTGGTCCAGGTCGGCGGGCAGTGGTTCGACGGCCGGCGCCGTCCGGCAGCGACCCGGCCTGCTGCCCCGGGCTCGGGGTGAGCCCGGTGGTGGCACCGTCGCACGGTCCCGTCCACGGGTGAAGCGCGGTCGGCCCGGCGCGGCCGTGCGCATCGGACGGAGGAGCCCGCTCGACGGGACGGGGGGCGGGTCATCGGGTTCAGCGGTACGACGGCGTGCGGGGAACCCGGGGCGGCCCGGCGACCCGGTCGCTCAGCCGCACGACCCTGATGTCGATCTGACCGTGTCCGTCCTCCCAGCCGACCACCGGCCGGCACCCCTCGTCCTGGAGGCCGCCCGTCGTGGCGTCGTCGAGGAGGGGCATCAACCCTTCCTCGCCGTCGGTGCAGAAGTACCCGAGGTGGGCGCGGAGTCGGGGGTGGTCGATGGCGGCCAGCTCCTCCTGCCACTCCTCGTCGGGTTCCACCTCGAAGGGGAGGAGTTGCTCGGGTGCGTGCCCGGTGTCGAGGGCCGCCCGTAGGGCGTCGAGGAGCGTGCCGTCCGAGACCAGCCGGGGGAAGAACACCGTCCAGGCGCCGGCGAGGGCGGGATCGGCGAGGTCGACGCCGTACCGTTCCACCAGCGGGGCGAGGTCGGCACCGCGGACGAGGCCCCGGCCGAAGCACACGGTGTCGACGGCGTCGGCGAAGTCACGGGGCAGCACCGTCGTTCCCTCCCCGGACGTCGAGAAGTCGAAGACCGACCCGCCGGCGTCGAAGGTCGGGAACCGGTCGGACTCGTCGAACAGGGGACAGTCCCACACCACCGGCTGGCCGCCGCGCAGGGCGGCGGGACGCACCCAGGCGGGGTCCCGTGCGAACCCGGTCTCGTACATCAGGTTGCCGTTGACCGAGGCGGCGTACACCGCGTCGGGGTCGTACTCCTCCAGGGGGCGGCCCAGCAACACGGCGAAGGCGTCGGAGAGTTGCCGGCTCCAGTCACCCTCCGACGACCGTTGGGCCTCGGGAGGAGCCGGAGGGACCGTGGTGGCCGGGGAGTTCGGGGGACCGGCGGGTTCAGGTGTCATGGCGGCACCGTAGTTCCCGCCTCCGACACCGCCCGCCCGCCCCGGCGACGGACACGAGCGGTCCTTCGACGGAACGACGGAGCGGACCGGTGGGGCGGTTGGTTCACCACCGTCCGCGGTAGCCACTTTTTTGTGGGTACTTGGCGGTGCCGGGCGACGGGCCGATCCTGGTGGTGGAAGCGGTTCCACCACCACCAGGATCCGGGGAAGGGGCGATGCGTCAGGGGGCGTCCGGCCGGGTGTCGGTGAGCTGCTCCAGGCGACGGTGGCCCCAGTCGGAGAGGGGGGCCAGGGCCTCGGAGAGGTCCCGGCCGAAGGCGGTCAGGGAGTAGAGGGTCTTCAGCGGCAGGACGTCGTGCACCTCGCGGTGCACCAGTCCGTCGGCCTCCATGTCGCGGAGCGCCTGGGTCAGCACCTTCTCGCTGAGCCCCGGCAGCCGCCGGCGCAGCTCGCCCGGGCGGCAGGGGCCTGACTCCAGCAGCCAGAGCAGGCTCGTCTTCCACTTGCCGTCGATCACGGCGATCGCGGCGGTCACCCCGCAGACGTTCGGGTCCTGGGCGCGCTTGCGCGTCATCTTCACCCCGTTCCATCAATCCATTCCCACGAGATTCCCACGGAGTTGCGTCATGTCCCCGTACACCGAACAGTCTGACGCCACCGTCACCGTTCTCGGCCTGGGGCCGATGGGGCGGGCCCTGGCGGAGGCGTTCCTGAAGGCCGGTCTGCGCACCACGGTCTGGAACCGGACGCCGGGCCGGGACCGGGAGTTGGTCGCGAAGGGCGCGTTCGGCGCCCGGTCGGCGGAGGAGGCGGTCGCCGCGAGCGACCTCACCGTGGTCTGCGTGCTGGACTACGACGCGGCGGACGGCATCCTGCGACGCCGGGAGGTCGCCGAGGCGCTCCGGGGGCGCACGCTGGTCAACCTGACCGCGGACACCCCGGACCGGGCCCGGGACACCGCCGGCTGGGCGAGCGGTCACGGCATCCGCTACCTGGACGGCGCGATCATGACGCCGACGACGACCATCGGCACCCCCGCCGCGGTGTTCATCCACAGCGGCCCCCGGGACCTCTACCAGGAGCACCGGCCCGTCCTGGAGGTGTTGGGCGGCACCCACACCCACCTCGGCGAGCCGATCGGCCGGGCGGCGGCGTTCGACATCGCGCTGCTCGACGTCTTCTGGACGGCCATGGCGGGGTACGCCCACGCCGTGGCGGTGGCACGGGCGGAAGGGATCACGGCGCGGGAACTGGCGCCGTTCGCCAAGGGCATCGGCGACATCCTCCCGCCGTTCTTCGAGGAACTCGCACCGGACATGGACAACGGGACGACCTCCGGCGAGGGCAACCCGCTCACCTCGGCGGCCTCGTCCATGGCGCACGTCATCCACACCTCCGAGGCGCACGGCATCGACGCCGGCGTGATGCGCGCGGCGGAGGGCCTGGCCCGCCGGGCCATCGGACGGGGCCACGACGCCGACGGGTTCGTCGGGGTCGCCGCGCTGCTCAGCCGGCGTTGAGGGCGCGCGACAGGGGCGGGGTCGAGGGCACCCCCGCCCCCGTCGCCCGAGGTCGGAGCGCGGGGCGGCAGCCGGACCCGATCGTTCATCGATCACGAGCCGACCCGCCCCATGAGGAATATTCTGGGAGAAAAGGGGAACGGAGGGGGGCCGCCACAGTAGAGGTGAGTGTCATGCGTGTCATGCTCCGGGCCACCCTGGACACCGAGAAGGGCAACGAGCTGCTGCGCAGCGGCAAGATGCCGCACATGATCCAGCAGACGATGGATCACCTGAAGCCCGAGGCAGCCTACTTCCTGCCGCTCGGCGGCAAGCGGACCTGCTTGCTGGTGATGGACTTGGCCGACAGCTCCGACCTGGTGCCGGCTGGGGAGCCGTTCTTCGTGGAGATGGACGCCGAGGTCGAGGTGCTGCCGGTGATGAACGCCGAGGACCTCCAGCGCGGACTGGGCAAGCTCGGCTGATCCACCCGTCGCCTCCGACCCGTCAGCCGTCCCCGAGCCCGTCCAGCTCCCGGTCCGGGTCCCGGTCGATCCGCTCCAGCGCCGCCGACAGCAGCTCCAGGGCCCGCGCGGTGGCGGCGAACTCCGGCTCGCCGAGTTCCTCGGCGAGCCGCTGCGCGAGGCGGGCGTGGGGCGGGCCGATCCGTTCGACCGCGGCCCGGCCCGCCGCGGTGGGTCGCAGCAACTTGGCCCGCCGGTGCGCCGGGTTGGGGTCGTAGGCGGCGAGGCCCCCGGCGACCAGGGCGTCCGCGGTGCGCTGGACGCTCTGCCGGGTGATCCCCATGGCCCGGGCGATGCCGGCGACCGGTAGCGGTTCCCGCAACACGGCACCCAGCACCTGCCAGCGGGTCGCGGACAACCCGGCCGGGGCGGCCAGCGCCTCCGAGACGGCGAGGAACTGGCCGTTCAACCGGAACACCCCGAGCGCGGTGGCGCTCAACAGGTCCTGCCGGGCGCGCCCCTCGTCGGCGCCGGGCTCACTCGCGCCGGCCTCACTCATCGCCGTCCGCCGCGGCCAGCACCTCGTACGCGGCCGGGTCCGAGTCGTGGAACAGCCGGTACCAGGCGTCCAGCAGTTCGCCCTCGAAGACCCCGAGCAGGCCCAGCACCTCCCGGGCGAAGGCGACCGGCTCGGTGGGGCCGGCGGTGACCAGGCCGCGGTCGGTGACCGCGTCCGTCTCCACGTACCGCGCCGCGCCCCGGTAGCCGGTGGCCGCGAGGTAGGGGGCCGCCGCGCTGGTGTGGGCGCGCTCGTCCAGCAGCCCGGCGCGGGCGAGGCCCGCGGTGGCCCCGCAGATCGCGGCGACCGGGACGCCGGCGTCGAGGAAGGCGCGGGCCTTCTCGGCGAAGGGCGCGAGGTCGTCCCCGGTGTCCCACCGGTCGGCGCCCACCAGGATCAGCAGCGAGGCGTCCTCGGGGGCGAGTTCGTCAAGGGCGAGGTCGGGGGTGACCCGCAGTCCGCCGATGCTGGTCACCGGGGCGCGGGTCGGGCCGACGGTGCGGACCCGGTAGCCGCCGCGGGCGAGGAAGGCGGTGGTGTGGCCGGTCTCCCAGTCGGCGAAGGTGTCGTAGACGGTGAGGTGCACGGGAGCGGCTTCGGGGGCGGGGGAGCCGGGCATGACGATCTCCTGACTGCAATGACTGCAATGGGCGTGGTGGGTGAGCGTGATGGCGGGCCGTGCTGCCCGGCGGCGAACCGCCCCGCGGCAACCGCCCGGCTCATGACAGCACCCTGTCATCATGACAGGGTGCTGTCAATAACTGCCCCCGGAAGCCGCCCACCCCTGGACGAACTGTCCGCCCCGCACCCCCAGAGCCGTACAGCCCGCCGATACCGCCCCGCCCCGGCGGCCGCCTACGCTCGGTGACCATGAGCCCTCAGACGACCGGCACCCCCGAGGCCCCGACGCCGCAGCCGCCGACGCCGCAGCCGCCGACGACCCGGCAGCCGCAGCCCGACCCGGCGACCGGCGCCGCGGTGAAGGCCGCCGACCGCGCGCACGTCTTCCACTCCTGGTCCGCCCAGGAACTCATCGACCCGCTCGCCGTCGCGGGCGCCCGGGGCGCCCACTTCTGGGACTACGAGGGCAACCGCTACCTCGACTTCACCAGCGGGCTCGTCTTCACCAACATCGGCTACCAGCACCCCCGGGTGGTCGCCGCGATCCAGGAACAGGCCGCCAAGCTCACCACCTTCGCGCCGGCCTTCGCCGTCGAGGCCCGCTCCGAGGCCGCCCGGCTGATCGCCGAGCGCACCCCCGGCGACCTGAACAAGGTCTTCTTCACCAACGGCGGCGCCGAGGCCGTCGAGAACGCCGTCCGGATGGCCCGGCTGCACACCGGCCGCCCCAAGGTGCTCTCCGCCTACCGCTCGTACCACGGCGCCACCGCCGCGGCCATCAACCTCACCGGCGACCCCCGCCGCTGGCCCTCCGACAGCGGCTCGGCAGGCGTCGTCCACTTCTGGGCGCCCTTCCTCTACCGCTCCCCGTTCTACGCCGAGACCGAGGAGCAGGAACGGGACCGGGCGCTCGCCCACCTCGCCGACACCCTCGCCTTCGAGGGCCCGGGCACCGTTGCCGCCGTGGTGCTGGAGACGGTCCCCGGCACCGCCGGCATCATGCCCCCGCCGCCCGGCTACCTCGCCGGGGTCCGCGCCCTGTGCGACGAACACGGCGTGGTGCTGATCCTCGACGAGGTCATGGCCGGCTTCGGTCGCACCGGGGCCTGGTTCGCCGCCGACCACTACGAGGTCGTGCCCGACCTGCTGACCTTCGCCAAGGGCGTCAACAGCGGGTACGTCCCGCTCGGCGGGGTGGCGATCTCCCCCGAGATCGCCGAAACCTTCGCCCGCCGCCCTTACCCCGGCGGTCTCACCTACTCCGGCCACCCGCTGGCCTGCGCCGCCGCCGTCGCCACCATCGAGACGATGGCGGACGAGGACGTCATCGGGCAGGCCGAGCGCCTGGGACGGGAGGTGCTCGGCCCTGGCCTCGCCGAACTCGCCGCCCGCCACCCCAGCGTCGGCGAGGTGCGCGGCCTCGGCGCCTTCTGGGCGCTCGAACTCGTCCGGGACCGCGAGACCCGCGAACCGCTCGTCCCCTACAACGCGACCGGCGGTGCCAACGCCCCGATGGCCGCCTTCGCCGCCGAGGCCAAGCGCCACGGGCTCTGGCCGTTCGTCAACATGAACCGGACCCACGTCGTCCCGCCCTGCAACCTCACCGCCGAGGAGGCCGCCGAGGGCCTCGCCGCCCTGGACGCCGCACTGTCAGTGGCCGACGAGCACACCGTGTGACCCCGGGCGGGATTCCCGGGCCGTCACGAAGGGGTCCGACGGCCCGGGGACCGCGTAGGGTGTTCCTCCGCCCGTAGCGGCGATTTCGCCACTGCCACGCGGGGGAGGGACGCGTTTCATGTCCGGAAGCGGTAGCGCAGACGGCAGCAGAGGACACGGGGGGACCGGCACGGCCCCCGCCGTGACCCGGAGCACGCTGCGCCAGCAGATCGCGGACGCCCTGCGGGACGAGGTGCTGGCCGGGCGCCTCCAACCGGGTCAGGAGTTCACCGTCAAGGAGATCGCCGAACAGTACGGCGTCTCCGCGACCCCCGTGCGCGAGGCCCTGGTGGACCTCTCCGCGCAGGGGCTCCTGGACGCCGTCCAACACCGCGGGTTCGAGGTCCGCGCGTACTCCTTCGCGGACTTCCGCGGCATGGTCGAGGCCCGCGCCCTGGTCACCGACGCCCTCTTCAGCGGACTCACCGGCACCGCCTGGAACGCCGACGTCGAGGAGGCGCTGAACACCGTGCGCCGGCGCGGGGAGGAAGCGCAACGGGCCGCCCTCGCCGGCGACCTCAACGTCCTCATCGGCTACGACCTGCGGTTCTGGCGCGAACTCGGGGCGATCTTCGGCAATCCGTACCTCACCGACTTCCTGCACCGGCTGCGCGTGCAGTCCTGGAGCTGCGCGGTGCCGCTGCTGCGCCGTCAGCCGAGCCTCGCGGGCCGGCTGTGGTCCGCGCACACCGAACTCGTCGACGCCCTCGCCCGTCGCGATCCGGCCACCGCCCGATCGGTGTTCGCCGCCTACAACACGCACGCGTTGGAGCTGATCCGAGGGCTGGACGCCACCGTGCCGTCCGACTGACGAGGTGGGTCCCGACGACCGGGCGCCAAGCCGCCGCGGGCGCATTACCCTTCGGTGCACCGGGGTGCGCGGTGGCCCCGGTTCCGCCCGTCCGCCGGACTTCTGCAAGGAGTGCCCACCCTTGGCCTGTGACCTCTGGCTGGTCCCGCTCGTCGATGTGCTCTGTCACAGCCCCGACAATCCCTTCGCCGAGGAACTCGCGCTCTACGACCGGACGTTGGCCGAGTCCGGCCTACCGCCGGTCCCCGTCTACGCCTATATGCCGGGGCTCTCCGGGGACGTCGCCCCGGTGGCCGGATTCGACTACGACGCCCTGCACTTCCTGCGCCGGGCGTACCTGCTCCAGCTCTGCGGACTGACCGTCACCCCGGTGGACGCGCTGGGCGGGGACTACGAGCAGTTGCTGGAGATGTTCGAGGCGACGGCCAAGCAGTCGCACCTGGTCTGGCACTACGACCACGCCGGCGCCTACGTCCCGCTGGACTTCCCCGCCCCGCTCTCCAACGACGAACTCCTCGCCGGAGGGGGCCCGTTGGGTTCCTCGCACGGGCTGCTGCGGGAGCTGGAGTACGTCGCCCCGGCCATCGGCATCGACCCGCGCAACCCGCCGCTGGCCCCCCTGCCGCCGGCCGGCCCCACCACCCTGGAGGAGCCGGCCGCCCCGATCCCGCTCGACGGCGGCCCCTACGCCCGCGAGCGCCACGTCTGGCTCGGCCTGCACGCCGCCGCCACCCGGAGCCTCGCCCAGGGCTCGATGATCATCTTCAGCTGACGTTCCGTCCCCGGGCGGGCGCGGGCGGCGCCCGCCCGGGGACGGAACGTCAGCGCGGCTCCGGCGGGCGTTGCCGGGGCATGTTGGGCCGGGGCGCGGTCGCCGGGTGGGCCAGGGCGAACCGCGGGGGCACCAGGTCCGGGCGGGTGCCGGGGCCGGCCCCCGCACACCCCACCTGGAGGCCCAGCGGGGCGGGGCCGCCGCGGAACTCCACCATCCAGTCGGCGGTCTCGACCCGCACCAGCTCCAACACGTCGTCGGAGAACCGCCGCAGCACCCCCAGGCACCGTTCGACGGCCTCCGAGGCGGTGCCCTCCGCCGGCCCCAGCACCTCCCGCACGCACTCGGACGCCCAGTCGAACTGGAGCACCTGCAACCTGCGCTGCACCGCCTGCGCGGTGGCGACGTCCCGCATCCAGCCGGAGGTCAGCCCGAAGAAGCGGTCGCACCCCAGGCAGGCGACGGCGAGCAGCAGCGCCAGGTACCCCCAGCGGGCGAGACCGCCCCCGGGGACGAGCGGCAGCACCACCCCGATCAGCGCCAGCGCGGCGGCCCCGCCCCGCAGCACCCGGGCGCACCGGCGCTTCCACACCCGGTCGGCCAGGTACCACTCGGCCATGTCCAGCGCCCCGCGCTCCACCCACTGGTACAGCTCGTCGAGGCGTTCGGTGGGATCGGCCCAGTCGCCCAGCGGCAGCGGCCGTCCCACCAGGTCGCCCGGCCGGAGGCCCCTGCCTCCGTCACGGTCGTCCGGGGTGTTCCCCTCGGACGCCCCTTCGGGCTGCATCTCCGGCTGAGTCACCCGGCACTCCCCTTGTTCCCTCGTGCGTTCCGTCGGTCGCGGTCGGTCGGTGGTGCGGCGGTGCGGCCTCGCGAAGGGGCGGCCGGCCGGGCTCCGGCCCGGACACCGGATCGCTCATCCGTTCGCGGGGTGCGGACGGCCGTTCAGGGCCATGCACTCCGTTCCGTATGCACACTGTGACCGTACGTGACGTGGCGGGTGGGCGTCGGGGTGCTCCGGACGCCCGGTGCGCCCCGGCGCGCCGCGCCCGGCCCGGCCGCGGGCAGCAGGTAGCCGGTCACGCGCCCGGGGGCCCGGCGCGGGCGCCCGGCGCCGGTGCTGCCGTGTCACTCGAAAGAGTGCTGGGGCGAGCGGCCCCCGGAGCACGTAGGCTCGTGCCAGGCGGGCAAGCCCGCCGACCGTACTGTCGTCCCCGTCGGCGCGCCAGGCGCCGGCAACAGGAGCTGATCGTGATTCCCGGTGGTGGCCAGCCCAACATGCAGCAGCTGCTCCAGCAGGCCCAGAAGATGCAGCAGGACCTCGCCCGGGCGCAGGAGGAGCTGGCGTCGACGGAGGTCGAGGGCCAGGCGGGCGGCGGCCTGGTCCGCGCCACGGTGAACGGCTCCGGCGAGCTGCGCGGTCTGGTGATCGACCCGAAGGCCGTCGACCCGGAGGACACCGAGACCCTCGCGGACCTGGTGCTGGCCGCGGTCCAGGCGGCGAACGAGAACGCCCAGCGGCTCCAGCAGGAGAAGCTCGGTCCGCTGGCGCAGGGGCTCGGCGGCGGCTCGATCCCGGGCCTGCCCTTCTGATCCACCCCCACGGGAGGAGGTCCCGCACCCGAACGGGAACGGCAGGGGTCCCCGTACTTCTGCGGCGGCCCGCGGGCAACTACGGTGGCGTCCGTAGCACCACCCGGGGAACCGGGGGCCGCTCCCGGCCTCCCGTTCACCACCGACCGCACGGCCCCGGCCGAAGACCGGGCCCGCTGGAAAGGCTGATCCGTTGTACGAAGGCGTGGTCCAGGACCTCATCGACGAACTGGGCAGGTTGCCCGGCGTCGGGCCCAAGAGCGCGCAGCGGATCGCCTTCCACGTCCTCCAGGCCGAGCCGACGGACGTGCGCCGGCTCGCCCAGGCGCTGATGGAGGTGAAGGCGAAGGTCCGCTTCTGCGCGGTCTGCGGCAACGTGGCGCAGGAGGAGCGGTGCGGCATCTGCCGCGACCCGCGTCGGGACCCGGCCGTCATCTGCGTGGTGGAGGAGCCGAAGGACGTCGTCGCGATCGAACGGACGAGGGAGTTCCGCGGGCGTTACCACGTCCTGGGCGGGGCGATCAGTCCGATCGAGGGCGTCGGCCCCGACGACCTGCGCATCCGCGAACTGCTGGCCCGGCTCGCGGACGGGTCGGTCACCGAGCTGATCCTGGCGACCGATCCCAATCTGGAGGGCGAGGCCACCGCCACCTACCTGGCGCGCATGATCAAGCCCATGGGACTGCGGGTCACCCGGCTGGCCAGCGGCCTGCCGGTGGGCGGCGACCTGGAATATGCGGACGAGGTGACCCTGGGCCGCGCCTTCGAGGGGAGAAGACTCCTAGATGTCTGATGTGACGCTGCACTCCACGACGCAGGATCCCGACGACTTCGCCGTCCAGGTCTCCGACCAGATCGCCAGTTTCCTGGTGGCGGTCACCGAGGTCGCCAAGGGCGACGAGCCGGACTCGGCGGTGCCGTTCCTCCTCCTGGAGGTCTCCCAACTGCTGCTGGCCGGCGGCCGGCTCGGGGCGCACGAGGACATCGTCCCCGAGGAGCGGTACGAGCCCGACCTCGGCGACGAGCCCGACGTGGACGAGCTGCGGCAGCGGCTGGCGGTGCTGCTGGAGCCGGTCGACGTGTACTCGGAGGTCTTCGACCCGTACGAGCCGCGCAAGGCCCCGGTGCCCTGCCGCATCTCCGACGACCTCGCGGACGTGATGGCGGACCTGCGGCACGGGATGGCCCACTACCGGGCCGGGCGCACCACCGAGGCGCTGTGGTGGTGGCAGTTCTCGTACTTCTCCAACTGGGGCTCCACCGCCTCCGGCGCGCTGCGGGCGCTCCAGTCGCTGGTGGCCCACGTGCGGCTGAACCAGCCGCTCCAGGAACTCGACGGGCTGGACACCGATCAGGACCTCGGGGACGAGGTGCTCGCCGAGGAGGCGGGCCGGGTGATGACCGAGGAGATCGCGGAGCCGCTGGGCCTGCGCAGCCCCCGCTGATCGGGGGGTGCCGGTCCTTTCGTCGTCCCTTGTGGGGTTTCCTCCCCGCGCGGGGGCGGTCGGGGGTGTGAGGCCGCCCACTTCGGGCGTGCGGCGCCGGTCGGCTGGGCAGGTGACGCGGTGATCACTTTGTGGTCACCCCGTCTCAGGATGCGACCCCTTCGGGGCGATTCCACCCCGATCGTTAGACTGTCCTGACCCCCCAACTGACCGATCCGGTCGCCGCAAGGTGGGCAAACCGGACCGAGCGAGGAGCGTACGCAAGTGGGCCTTGTCGTGCAGAAGTACGGAGGCTCCTCCGTAGCCGATGCCGAAGGCATCAAGCGCGTCGCCAAGCGGATCGTCGAGGCCAAGCAGAACGGCAACCAGGTGGTTGTCGTGGTCTCCGCGATGGGCGACACGACGGACGAGCTGATCGATCTCGCCGAGCAGGTGTCACCGATGCCCGTCGGGCGCGAGTTCGACATGCTGCTGACCGCGGGAGAGCGGATCTCCATGGCCCTGCTGGCGATGGCGATCAAAAACCTGGGCCACGAGGCCCAGTCGTTCACCGGCAGTCAGGCCGGCGTCATCACCGACTCCGTCCACAACAAAGCCCGCATCATCGATGTCACTCCCGGTCGCATCCGGACCGCGCTGGACGAGGGCAACATCGCCATCGTCGCCGGCTTCCAGGGCGTCTCCGCGGACAAGAAGGACATCACCACGCTCGGTCGCGGCGGCTCGGACACCACGGCCGTGGCGCTCGCCGCCGCCCTGGACGCCGAGGTCTGCGAGATCTACACCGACGTGGACGGCGTCTTCACCGCCGACCCGCGCGTGGTGAAGAAGGCCCGCAAGATCGACCGGATCTCCTTCGAGGACATGCTGGAGCTGGCCAGCTCGGGCTCGAAGGTGCTGCTCCACCGCTGTGTGGAGTACGCCCGCCGTTACAACATCCCGATCCACGTCCGTTCGTCCTTCTCCGGACTCCAAGGCACCTGGGTCAGCAACGAACCACACCCCGGTAAGGGAGAGCGCAAGGTGGAGCAGGCCATCATCTCCGGTGTCGCGCACGACACCTCCGAGGCCAAGATCACGGTCGTCGGGGTCCCTGACAAGCCGGGCGAGGCCGCCTCGATCTTCCGGGCGATCGCCGATGCCGAGATCAACATCGACATGATCGTGCAGAACGTCTCGGCCGCCTCGACCGGGCTCACGGACATCTCCTTCACCCTCCCCAAGGCGGAGGGTCGCAAGGCGATCGACGCCCTGGAGTCCGCCCGCAACGGCGTCGGCTTCGAGTCGCTGCGCTACGACGACCAGGTCGCCAAGATCTCCCTGGTCGGCGCCGGCATGAAGACCAACCCGGGCGTCACGGCCGCCTTCTTCGAGGCGCTCAGCAACGCCGGGGTGAACATCGAGCTGATCTCGACCTCCGAGATCCGCATCTCGGTGGTCACCCGCGCCGACGACGTCAAGGAAGCCGTCCAGGCCGTGCACACGGCCTTCGGCCTCGACTCCGACTCCGACGAGGCCGTCGTCTACGGAGGCACCGGGCGATGACCGCCCGCCCGACGCTCGCGGTCGTGGGAGCGACCGGGGTCGTCGGCTCGGTCATGCTCCAGCTCCTGTCCCAGCACGCGGACATCTGGGGCGAGATCCGTCTGATCGCCTCGCCGCGCTCGGCCGGCCGCCGGCTGGTCGTGCGCGGCGTGGAGGTCGAGGTGGTGGCGCTCACCGAGGAGGCGCTCGACGGGGTCGACATCGCCATGTTCGACGTCCCCGACGAGGTCGCCGCCCGGTGGGCGCCGATCGCCGTCGCCAAGGGCGCCGTCGTCGTCGACAACTCGGCGGCCTTCCGGATGGACCCGGACGTGCCGCTGGTCGTCCCCGAGGTCAATGCGCACGCCGTGCGCATCCGCCCGCGCGGCATCGTCGCCACCCCCAACTGCACCACCCTGTCGATGATCGTCGCGATCGGTGCGCTGCACGCCGAGTTCGGGCTGCGCGAACTGGTCGTCTCCGCCTTCCAGGCGGTCAGCGGCGCCGGTCAGGCCGGCGTCGACATCCTGCGCGAGCAACTCGCCCTGGTCGCCGGCACCGAACTGGGCACCGCCCCGGGCGACGTCCGCCGTGCGGTCGGCGACCGCACCGGGCCCTTCCCCGAACCGGTCGCCCTCAACGTCGTCCCGTGGGCCGGCACCGTCCGGGACGGGGGCTGGTCCTCGGAGGAGATGAAGGTCCGGGACGAGTCCCGCAAGATCCTCGACCTGCCCGACCTCAGGATCACCGCGACCTGCGTCCGCGTCCCCGTGGTCACCACCCACGCCCTGACCGTGCACGCCCGCTTCCAGGACGAGGTCACCGTGGACCGGGCCCGCGAGGTCCTCGCCACCGCGCCCGGGGTGGTCCTCTTCGACGACCCGGAGGCCGGCGAGTTCCCCACCCCCGTCGACGCCGTGGGCACCGACCCCACCTGGGTCGGCCGGGTCCGCCGCCACCTCGACGACCCCACCGCCCTGGAACTCTTCGTCTGCGGCGACAACCTCCGCAAGGGCGCCGCCCTCAACACCACCCAACTCGCCGAACTCATCGCCCGGCCCGGAGCCTGATCCCGAAGGGGCCGCGAGTAACCCGTCGAAACGCCGCACCGGGCGGCAGAGGTCACAACTCGCCCAAGCCGCCCCAGCCGGAGAAAATCCCTGGTGGCCAAGGCCGAATTCATTTGTAGGATCACCGTAAGTCTCACAGGGACACCCAGGGCGCCACGGGCCCGTTCTCGCGGCCCTCCCGTGCGCTGCAACCGAACGGACCGCGGCCCGCGTCTTCCCCCACGCCCTTGCGGGGCGTGCTGGAACGGCCTGCCAGGGGTGCGCGGGGGGCGCGGACACCATCGGGGCGAGGGAAGAGCTGGTACGCATGTGGGCGGATGACGCCGGGCCGGGCAGAGCGCCCGGAACCACCGGAACCACTCGGGAGTCCATCGCGTACAACCCTGGGCCCGGGGAACGTGTCCAACTGGCGTGGCAGAGGTACTCGACTTCCCGAAGGTCCAGGTGCGCGGCAGCGCCCTGCGTCCGCCCCGACGGCCCCGCGCGGCCGTCGCGCCCGGCGGCATGCCGGTGATCGCCCCCGTGCCCGCTACCCGACCCACGTCGGTGCCGACCCCGCGCCAGGGCGCGGAGGACGTACCGGCGGAGGGCACCACCGTCGACCACCTCACCGAGACCTACCGGGCGCACTACCGCTCGCTGCTCGGCCTCGCGGCGCTCCTCCTCGACGACACCGCCTCCTGCGAGGACGTCGTCCAGGAGGCGTTCATCCGGGTGCACTCCGCACGCAAACGCGTCCGGGACCCCGAGAAGACCCTCGCCTACCTGCGGCAGACGGTCGTGAACCTCTCCCGTTCCGCGCTGCGCCGCCGCATCCTCGGCCTCAAGCTGCTCTCCAAGCCGATGCCGGACATGGCGAGCGCCGAGGAGGGCGCCTACGACCAACTGGAGCGGGACGCCCTGATCCAGGCGATGAAGGGCCTCCAGCGCCGACAGCGCGAGGTCCTCGTGCTGCGGTACTTCGCCGACATGACCGAAGCGCAGGTCGCGGAGACCCTCGGGGTCTCCCTCGGCTCCGTGAAGGCGTACGGCTCGCGGGGCATAGCCGCCCTACGGGTGGCGATGGGAGCCAAGAAGTGAGCCGCGGGGGCACCCCCACGCCCGGCAGCGGCTCCGCCCCGGAGCCCCGCCCCGGAGCCGACCGCGCCCCGAAGAACGAGCGAGACGCTGGGAACACTCCTGTGAACGACTCTCCCCCCACCGGGCCCGACGACGGCTCGACGTCGCACCGCACCGACCGCACGGGCACCCCCGCGGCCCCGCCGGCCGAGGAGCCCGCCGACCTCCCGGTCAACGAGGCCGACGAGGCCGAGGACCCCGAGGAACCGGCGCCGGCCCCCGCCGCCGACCTCGACCTCGACCTCGACCTCCACCGGCTCCTGCACCGCAGCGTCGACGCCCTCGAACCCGCCGACGGCGCCCTGGAACGCCTGCGGCACGCCGTCCCCGCCCGCCGGGCCCGCAAGCGGCAGGCCCTGGTGGGGGTCGCCGCGGCGGCCGTCCTGGTGGGCACCGCGATCCCCGCGCTGGTCCACGTGGCGGACGCACCGGGTTCCACCGACACCACGGTGTCGCACGTGGGCCACGGCGAGCAGACACGTGGCACCGCCCCCGCGGAGCGGCAGAGCGGCGCACCCTCCCGGAAGGCCGCCCCCAAGCCGTCCGACGCCCCGAGCCGCCCCGCCAAGGGCGAGGGGAAGGGCAGCACCGAGAAGCCCGTCAAGGGCGGCGGCGGCACCTCCGGCGGCGGCGGGGACCGCCCCGGCTCCACCGGCGGCGGGGGCGACCGACCCTCCGGCAGCGGCCCGATCGCCCCCGGCTCGGGTCCGGTCTTCGACAACGCCACCTCGCCCCGGTGCGGCCCCACCGACCTGGGCTCGGCCGCGGCCAGCCTCGGCGCGCCCGGCGCGGACGGCTCGGTCCAGGGCACCTTCCGGGTCGCCAACGTCTCCGCCGGCAACTGCACGGTCGACGGCGGCGGCAGCGTGGACGCCGTCGCCCAGGGCTCCGCCGACCCGGCCCAGGTCGCCTCGCTCACCCACACCACCGGTGACGCCGCGAGCGGAATGCTGCCGGCCCCCTCCGAGGAGCCGGCGCAGTTGATCCTGGAACCGGGCGCGGCGTACGAGGTGCACTTCGCCTGGGTGCCGTCCGCGTCCTGTCCCGGCGGGGGCGGCACCGAGGGCCCCTCGCCCGACCCGTCCGCCTCCGCCGGGGAGACCACCGGCACCGGCAGCGGGGAGTTCGACTCGGGCACCGGGACCGTCACCCAACTCGGCGGCCAGGAGGGCCTGCCGAGCGACGGCAGCGTGGCGGTGTCGCACACCGCGGACCCGGGTGCGCCCTCGACCTCGACGACGATCCCGAACGCCTGCGCCGGGACCGTGTACTACACGGGCGCCTTGCCCGCCTCCTGATCGACCGGCCGCGTCCCGGAGCCCTCCACGGGGGCCTCCGGGTCGGGGCCGGCCGCGGGGGCCAGCCCGAGTTCGACGTCCCGTGCCGCCTCGACCTCGCGGCGCAGCAACCGGAACCACATGAACAGCACGAAGCCGGAGAACACGAACCACTCGCCGGTGTAGCCGAGGTTCTGGAACGCCTTCAGGTCCAGCCCGGTGTTCTGCGGGGCCGCCGCCGGCACCGCGGTCATCTCCCCGTCGGCCGGGTCCAAGGTCACCCAGGCGCTCTGGACCTCGTACGGCACGAGGTTCACCAGGGTCGCCGCGCTGATCATCCCGACCTGCCCGGGCGGCAGCCCGCCCGCGGTGCGGGCCCCGTCGCTGCCCGGGCTCTCCGAGCCCTGGAGCGCACCGGTGACGGTCACCTCGCCGGCGGGCGGTGCGGGCACCCCGGCCGGGTCGGCGGCACCGGGGCGCCAGCCGCGGACCACCGGCAGCGCCGGTCCGTCCTCGATGCGCAGCATGCCCAGGACGTAGTGCCCCTGCTTCCCGTCGAGGGTGCGGTCGGGCACCAGGAACTGCTCGGCGTACCGGCCGGTGGCGCTCACCCGCTCGCCGGACGTCTCCTTGGTGACCGGCAGCAGTTCGGCCAGCGGCCGGGCCTCGGCCCGGTCGTCCGCGCCGGTCCGCTCGGTGGCCGAGCGGTGGTCGTCGACCCGGTCCTCGAACCGCCCCAGCTGCCAGGAGCCCATGAACAGGCAGAACGGGATCGCCAGCACGACGAAGACGTTGATGCCCCACCAGCGCGGAGTCAGCAGAAAGCGGTACACGCCCCCACGGTACGGGTCCCCGGCCGCCGCCCGGGTACGGGGGTCGCCTCCCCGGCCGGCCGTGACCGGCCGGGGAGGGACCGGGCCGTCAGGCCCCCGGCCCGTCCAGGTGCCTGCGGGCGAACTCCAGTTCCAGCCGCACCTGCTTGACCCGCTCGTCCACCACCAGGGACCCGTGCCCGGCGTCGTAGCGGTACACCTCGTGGACGGCGTCCCGGGCCCGGAGCCGGTCGACGTAGTTGTCGATCTGCCGGATCGGGCAGCGCGGGTCGTTGACGCCGGCGGAGACGTACACCGGCGCCTTCACCGCGTCCACGTAGCTGAGCGGCGAGGAGGCCGCGAACCGTTCCGGGACCTCTTCCGGGGAGCCTCCCAGCAGGGTCCGGTCCATCGCCTTCAGCGCCTCCATCTCGTCCTGGTAGGCGGCGACGTAGTCCGCGACCGGCACCGCGGCGATGCCCACCGCCCAGGCGGCCGGCTGGGTGCCCAGCCCCAGCAGCGTCAGGTAGCCGCCCCAGGAGCCGCCGGTCAGGACCAGCCGCCCCGGGTCGGCGAGCCCCGAGGACACCGCCCACTCCCGGACCGCCGCGATGTCCTCCAGCTCGATCAGCCCGACCCGGTGCTTCAGCGCGTCGGTCCACTCCCGCCCGTAACCGGTGGAGCCCCGGTAGTTGATCCGGACCACCGCGTACCCGTGGTCCACCCAGGCCGCCGGGCCCGCCGCGAAGGAGTCGCTGTCGTGCCAGGTCGGCCCGCCGTGGACGTCGAACACCGTGGGCAGCGGTCCGCTCGCCCCGGCGGGCCGCTGCACCAGTGCGTGGATGCGGCCCCCGGGGCCCTCCACCCACACGTCCTCCACCGGCACCGACGCCGGCGCCCGCAGCCCCGGCGGGTCGAGCACCACCGCGCCCGAGGTGGAGCGCACCACGGGCGGCTCGGCCGCCGAGGACCACAGGTACTCGACGCTGCCGTCCGGCCGGGCGGTCGCCCCGGAGACCGTGCCGCGCGGGGTGTCGATCCGCTCCAGCGCCCCGGTGCCCAGGTCGTACCGCCACAGGTCGCTGCGCGCCTCGAAGTCGTGCACCACCAGCAGCGCGGAACCGTCCGGGTACCACTCGGCGGAGACGTCCCCCGGCAGGTCGAGCGCCAGGTCCCGCTCCTCGCCCGAGGCCACGTCCCACACCATCGGCTCCCAGCGCCCCCGCCGCTGGTGCCCGACGAGCAGCCGGGCGTCCCCGGCGACCGGCGCGAACCCGAGCACCTCCAGGCCCAGCTCCACCGTGCCGCCGGCGGTGTCGTCCAGCTCCGCGACGGTCGACCCGTCCGGTCGGACCACCCGCAGCGCGGAGTGCATCGCGTCCCCGTGCTCGGTGTGCTCCACGGCGATCAGCGCGCCGTCGTGGGACAGGTCCCCGACCCCGGCGGACTGCCGGTGCCGGTACACCTCCACCGGCGCCCCGTCCCCGTGCACCACGTGGATCGTCGACCCCTCCTCGTCGGTGGACCGGCCCACCACGACCGGCCCGCCGGCGCGGCCGATCGCCAGGCCCGCCGGATACCCGGGGGCCAGCCCCGGCACCGCCGGCTCGTCCGGCCCGGTCCGTCCCGCCGGCTGTCCGGCGAACGGCTGGCGCCGCCAGATCCCGAACTCGTCGCCGTCCGTGTCGTCGAACCACCAGATCCACGCGCCGTCCGGGGACAGCGCCCCGTCCGTGGTCCCGTTGGCCCGCTCGGTCACCTTGCGCTGCGCCCCGGAGTCCCGGTCCCAGGCGTACAGCTCGTACGTCCCCGTCGCGTTCGACACGAACAGCGCCCGCTGCGGCGCGTCCTCGGCCCACCCCGGCAACGAGACCCGAGCCGCACGGAACCGCTTCTCCCAGTCGGGCATCGCCCCTGCATCAGTCATGGACCCATTCTGCGCGGCCCGGGCGCCCCGCCCGGACGCGGTCGGCCCGTCGGCTCCGGGGCCCCGGCGCGCGTGCCGGCCCACAGCACCAGCCCCAGGAGGCTGAACGCGGCGCCCAGCGCGCACACGGCGCCCCAGCCGGCCGCCGCGTACAGGGCGGTCGCGGCGACGGCCCCGGTGCCGCTGCCGACCGCGTAGAAGACCATGTAGCCGCCGATCACCCGGCTGCCCGCGTCGGGGTGCCGGGCGTAGATCAGCGTCTGGTTGGTGACGTGGACGGCCTGGACGGCGAGGTCGAGGAGGACCACCCCGAGGACCAGGGCCCAGAGCGAGCCGGGGGTGAGGGCCAGCGGCAGCCAGGAGACCAGGAGCAGCGCCAGGGCGGCGCCGGTGGTGGGCCGGGAGAGTCCGCGGTCGCTCAGCCGGCCCGCCCCGCTCGCGGCCAGGGCGCCCACGACGCCGATCAGCCCCAGCGCCCCGATCGCGCTGTGGGACAGGGAGTGCGGGGCCCGGCCGAGCGGCAGCGCGACGCTGCTCCACAGGGTGCTGAAGGCGGCGAAGACCAGCAGGCCGAACAGGGCCCGCTGGCGCAGCACCCGGTCCCGTGCGAACAGGGTGACCGTGGACCGCAGCAGCCGACCGTAGCGCGGGGGCGTCGGCGGAGCGCCGCCGCTGCGCGGCAGCACCCGGTGCAGCACCAGGGCGAGCAGTGCGGTGAGCACCGCCGAGGCGAGGTAGACGGAGCGCCAGCCCGCGAGGTCGGCCAGGAGCCCGGCGACGGTGCGGGCGAGCAGGATGCCGATGACGACGCCGGCGGTGACCTGGCCGACGACCCGGCCGCGTCCGGCGGGCGGGGCCAGCGAGGCCGCGAAGGCCACCAGCGTCTGGGTGACGACGGCGAGGGACCCCAGTACGGCGGTGGCGGCGAGCAGGACCGCCGCCGTGGGGGCGGCGGCCACCGCGGCCAGCGCCGCCACCAGGAGCAGCAGTTGGGCCACGACGAGCCGTCTGCGGTCGGTCACGTCGCCCAGCGGCACGAGGAGCAGGAGCCCCAGTGCGTACCCGACGTGGGTGAGGGTGACGGTGGAGCCGACGAGGGCCGGGCTCATGCCGAGGTCGTGGCCGATGGTCACCAGGAGCGGCTGGGCGAAGTAGACGTTGGCCACCGCGGCGCCGCAGGCGACGGCGAACAGGAGGACGACCCCGCGGGTCAGGACGTAGGCGGGCCGGTCCCCGCTCGGGCGACCGCTCTCCGGCGCCACGGTCCCGTCGTCGACGGACACGGGCAGCACTCCCCCCGGTTCTGGTTTCATCTTGCTACCAGGAGGGACGGTAACCCCTACTGGTAGCATGTTGCAACCAACTTCGAGGAGGCGGCACCGTGGTGACCAGGACGCGCTTCGACGACAGCGAATGCCCCGTGGCCCGGTCGGTGGACGCGATCGGGGACTGGTGGTCCCTGCTGATCGTGCGGGACGCCTTCGACGGGAGCCGGCGCTTCGGGGAGTTCCAGCGCGGCCTCGGCGTGGCCAAGAACATCCTCGCCGCGCGGCTGCGCACCCTGGTCGCCGGAGGCGTCCTCGCCTCCGTCCCCGCCTCGGACGGCAGCGCCTACCGCGAGTACGTGCTGACGCCGAAGGGCCGGGCGCTCTTCCCCGTCGTCGTGGCCCTGCGCCAGTGGGGCGAGCAGCACTCCTTCGACCCCGACGAACCCCGCTCCCGGTTGGTCGACCGCAGCCGGGGCGAGCCCCTGCGCCCGCTGGAGGTGCTCGCCGCGGACGGCCGCCGGCTGGCCCCCGAGGACACCACCGTCCTCAAGCTCCCCACCCGCTGAACCGGGCCGGCGCCCTCAGCGGGCGCCGCCCCCGCGCCGCGGCCAGTCCAGCAGCCGGGCGCCGATCACCGCGGTCTGGAGGGTGTACCGCTGCACCGGGTCCGCCGGGTCCGCGCCGGTCAGCCGGTGGATGCGGGCCAGCCGGTAGGTCAGCGCCCGGACGCTCAACGACAGCCGGCGCGCCGCCTCGGCGGTGACGCACCCGGCGTCGAAGTACGCGGTCAGGGTCTCCAACAGCGGCCCGGCCCCGCCCCGGGCCTGCTCCAGGGGGCCCAGCGTGTGGTGCACCAGCTCGGTCATGGCCTGCCGGTCCCGGGTCAGCACCGGGAACACCAGCAGGTCGGCGGCGCGCAGCACCGGCCCTTCGAGGTCCAGCCGCTCGGCCAGGTCGAGGACGTTCAGCGCCTCCTCGTAGGAGTGCACCACTCCGCCCACCCCCTGCTTCGGCCGGCCCACCGCGACCCGGGACCCCCCGGTGGCCGCGTACGCCTGCTTGGCGAAGTGGGTGAGGACCCCCTCGCCGTCGTCCCGGTCGCCGGGGGCCACGCAGACCAACAGCCCCTCCTTGGTGGTGACCAGCACGCTGCGGTTCCCGAACCGGGCCAGCAGCGCCTGTTCGACCCGCCGGGGCACCGCGTCCCCCTCCTCGTAGGCGGTCGGCCCGGCGGCCACCGCCACCGCGTGCGCGGAGGAGAACCGCAGCCCGAATCGTTCCGCCCGGGCGGCGAGCCGCCCCACGTCGCTGCGCCCGTACAGCAGGTCGTCGACGAACTCCCGCCGGGCCGCCGCCTCCTGCCGGACGGCCACCCGCTGGGCCCGTTCGTACCCCTCGGCGACCGCGTCCACGGCCTGCTCGACGGCGGCCAGGACCCGGTCGGGGGAGCCGGCGGCGGGCCAGTGGGTGCGGGTGGCCGCGAGGTGCGCGGCGATCAACGGCCGGATCGGGTGGCCGCCCTCGGCGGCCAGTTCCCCGAGGACGCGCCGGGCGGTCAGCTCCTCGCGGGTCAGCCGTCGCCCCGTCGCGGCGACCTCGGCGAGCGCCCGCGCGTAGTCGTCGAGGTCGAGCCGGGGGCCGGCGGCGCCGTCGCCCGGGCCCTCGATGCGCTCGACGGGCGGCGGCGTCCCGGTCGTGGTCGTCATCGGTGGCCCCCCTGCGTCGTCCGGTCGTCCCTTTCACGGTAGACGCCCCGGGCCGCGGCGCCGCCCGCCGGCCCCGGGGGCGGTCCGGGCAACGCGAAGGGGCCGACCGGTGGACGGTCGGCCCCTTCGTGACCCGGGCGGGGTGCGTCAGCTGTTGCCGGCGCCGTTGCCGGACAGGATCGGGATGTCCTCCAGGATGTGCGACAGCGGCTCGTCGCCCTTGATCTGCGAGGAGTTCTCGACGCACTGCTGGTTCTGCGGGGAGGACAGGACGTTGACGTCCTGGACGGTGATCGGGATGAGGCCGATCAGCGAGCCCGCGTTGACCTTGGCCGGCAGCCCCACGCACGGCTTGTTCAGGGAGCCCTGGATCAGCGCGAACTGCGGGCTCCAGTTGCCGTGGGTGGCGGAGTTGCCGTACGCCTGGGTGGCGCCGTTGCCGTTGACGGTGGTGGCGCCACCGTCGTTGCCGATCGCCATGGCGGGGGCGGCGGCAGCCGTTACTCCGGCGACGGAGGCGGCGACGGCCGCGGCTGCCCACAGCTTCTTCATGATTCTCACCCTTTCGAGAGCGGGCCCCTGGTCGTGGAGCCGCGTGGTGATCAACTGCGTGTTCGACCCCGGGGTTGCGGCAGATGACCCGAATGGCGGAGCGCCCGGGGCCAGTGGGGGCGCTGCCCATGTCACGGACGCCGGTCCGTGCGTTGGTACGGGCATGACTGACGCACAGGACGGACCGGACCGCCGGCCGGACCTCCCGGGTCGACGGAGCGGCGGGGACCGACGGAACGGGGACGGCGAACGGCGCGGACCGGGGCACTGGCGACGACAGGGGCTCATCCCGGTGAGCCGCCGGGCGCCCGACACCGGCCCCGGACGCCCGCGCACCGGGCGCACGGGACCGGAGCGCTCACCCGGTGGGCCCGAGCCGGAGTACGCCCGGCTCGCCCGGCTGTGGCGGCATGCGGGACGCACGGTGCCGGGGCGCCCCGATCCGGAGTGGGAGTCCCTGGTACGCCGGAACATCTGGCCGCCGTGAGCGCGCCGGCGCACGCGGTCGCCCGGCGGCCGGAACGCGGAACGGGCCGCCGTGTGACCACGGCGGCCCGTTCGCCGCGGTGTTCCGGGACGGGCCCGGAACACCGCGCGGTGGTGCGGGAACTCAGTTGTTGCCGACGCCGTTGCCCGAGAGCACCGGGATGTTGCTGAGCAGGTGCGACAGCGGCTCGTCGCCCTTGACCTGCGAGGAGTTCTCGACGCACTGCTGGTTCTGCGGGGAGGACAGGACGTTGACGTCCTGGACGGTGATCGGGATGAGGCCGATCAGCGAGCCCGCGTTGACCTTGGCCGGCAGCCCGATGCAGGGCTTGTTGAGCGAGCCCTGGATCAGCGCGAACTGCGGGCTCCAGTTGCCGTGGGTGGCGGAGTTGCCGTACGCCTGGGTGGCGGCGTTGCCGTTGACGGTGGTGGTGCCGGCGTCGTTGCCGATCGCCATGGCGGGGGCGGCGGCAGCGGCCGAGGCGCCGATGACGGAGGCGGAGACGGCCGCGGCGGCCATGACCTTCTTGAACACGGGATTCCCCTTCGTACTTCGCTTGAGCTGTGCGTCGTGTTTCGCTGTGTCGCCTTCCGGGGAACCCGCGGGGAGCGGCCCTGCGGAAGGCGCCGGTCCCGTGGCGCTCTGCCCGTCCCGGAGCGCTCTGCCCAACTCCCCCCGCACCCCTTGGTTGCTGCGCTTCACCCCGATGGATTAACCGGGCGGCGCGGGGGCGACGTCGGCACCCGGAACGTCCGCCTTCTTCAGCCGGACCGGGCGGTTCGGCCGGCGGTGCAGGTGCAGGAACGCCAGCCGGGCCAGGGTGTCCCGACGGGACTCCCGGGCGGTCGTCGGGCGGCCGTGTCCCTCCGGGCCCCCACGGGCTCCCGAGCCGTCCTCGGCCAGCAGCTCCGCCTCGTCCGCCGCGATCCGCCAGCTCAGCCGGCCCACCGCGGTGTCGACGTGCACGGTCCGCCCGCCGGTCGCGTCGGGCGGACCGATCCGTCCGGCGTGCAGCCGCGACACGTACGCGACGAGCGCGGCCCGTTCCTCGTGCAGCCCGGCGAGTCGCTCGTGCACGACGGCGAGCCGCTCCACCAGGCGCAGCTCCCGCTCCGACCAGCCCCCCGGGGCCCGGTCGGGCCCGGGGGGGTCGGGAGGGTCGGCGGGTTCGACGCGTGCACGGTGCGCGCCGGCGGGAGGCCGGACCTGCGTGCGGCTCATGCGTTCCACGGCATCACGGATTCCTTTCAGCGCCGACCGCGGGCGGAATTCCACCCGGTGCGCACCGCAACAGAACGGGCCGAAAGGATAATCAGACGTCCATCCGCCGGAGCACGTGACGCGCGGATTTTCGATTTCCGTCGTCAATCCGTGGCGCGTCCCGATCCGGCCGATCCGTTGCGCTGACCGGGTGACCCGAGCCGACCGGGTGAAGACCCGCAACTATTTGGGCGGGCCGCAGTTGTCCAGCAGGCACCAGCAACCTGGTCAGAAAAGGAATTCGCATGCTCAAGAAGGTCATGGCCGCGGCCGGTGTCGCTGCCTCCGTGGTCGGCGTCACCGCCGCCGCTGCCGTCCCCGCCATGGCGATCGGCAACGACGGTGGCGCCACCACCGTCAACGGCAACGGCTCGACCCAGGCGTACGGCAACTCCAAGACCCACGGCGACGGCAGCCCGCAGTTCGGCGCGGTCCAGGGTTCGCTGAACAAGCTCTGCCTCGGCGTTCCGGTCAAGGCCAACCTGGGCTCGCTCATCGGCGCCATCCCGATCACGGCGCAGGACATCAACGTCCTGTCCTCCCCGCAGAACCAGCAGTGCGCCGAGAACTCCTCGCAGATCAAGGGCGACGAGCCGCTGTCCCACATCCTCAGCGACATCCCGGTGCTCTCCGGCAACGGCGTCGGCAACAACTGACCGGCGCCGGCCACGAGGCCGTCGCACGGACCGTGCGGACCCGGGTCCCCCGACCCGCCCGAGAGGGCGGGGGACCCGCACCGTACGGCCCGGACACCGGACGCCGCCCGGGCGCCGACCGCTCGTGCGGAATCCCGGCCTCCCGCTTCCGGAAACCCGTACCCGGATTCCCGGGTCCGGATTTCCGGCCGCGGGAGCCCCCACCTCTCGACGATCCACCCGCACCCCGTGGTGCGGGCGGTTCGGGTTGTTCGGGTGAATACCGGCGGAAAGAGCGGCGTTCTCGGTTTCCTCGCCCCTCCGTGGTCGTTTGACAGGCCACCGGTCATGGCGCGGGCTGCCGACGATGGGCCCGCTCGGTTTCCACCGACACTTCGGCCTGACCGCAGAGAAGGGAAGAATTCGTGAAGCTCAAGAAGACGGCGGCCGTGGTCGCCGGCCTCCTGCTGGCCCTCGGGGCCGCCTCCCCGGCGGTCGCCGACTCGACCGCCAACGGTGCCGCGATCGGTTCGCCGGGCGTCCTGTCCGGCAACGTGGTCCAGGTGCCGATCAACATCCCGGTCAACATCTGCGGCAACAGCGTCAACATCCTCGCGCTGCTGAACCCGACCGCCGGCAACGTCTGCGTCAACGCCTGACGCGGACCGCACCCCCCGCGGTAGGGCCCGCTCCCCTCGGGGACCCGGGCCGTCCGCCGGCCCCCGACCCGTCCCCGGACGGGGAGGGGGCCGGCGCCCCCCTTTTTCCCGGGCGCACCGCGCCCACCCCTCCCGCACCTTCGGCGAACAGGAGACTCCTTCCATGCGACAGGCCCTCAGCAAGGGCGTGCTCACGGCAGCGGCCGCAACGAGCATCCTGTCCCTGCCAGGAGGACACGCCCTCGCCGCCGACGCGGACGCGGCGGCGGTCGGCTCACCCGGCGTCGTCTCCGGCAACACCGTCTCGGCGCCGATCACGGTGCCCGTGAACGTGAGCGGCAACAGCGTGAACGGCGCCTCCCTGCTGAACCCGACGTTCGGCAACAGCGCCACCAACACCACCGGCCCCGCCACCTCCCAGGCCGGCCCCGACGGGGCCCCGCACCCGGGCGCCGTCGACCACCCGCCCGGTCCCCCCTACGACCCGCAGGCCCCCGGCGGCCCGGGTGCCCCGACCCAGTCGGCTCCGGCCCGGCAGTCGGCTCCGGCACCGTCCGGGGCGCAGGCCGGGCCCGCGAAGTCCGCGCCGGGCGGCAAGCACGCGGCGCCCAAGAAGACCGGCCCCAAGCACGCCGCGGCGAAGGCCAAGTCCGGCAAGCACGCCAAGTCGGCCAAGCACGCCGCGCCCGCCGGCCGGCCGGCGCACCGGGCCGAGGCCGCGCGCACCACGCAACTCGCCGGCGGCAGCACCGCCTCGGGCGTCGCCGCGGGCTCGCCGGGCGTGCTGTCGGGGAACCTCGGCCAGGTCCCGGTGAGCGTGCCGGTCAACCTCTGCGGCAACACGGTCAACGTCATCGCGCTGCTGAACCCGGTGTTCGGCACCGTCTGCGCCAACCCCGCCGGGCCCGTGGACCTCCCGCCCCGGGTGACCGTGCCGCCGCAGCGCCCCGCCGAGCCCCCGGTGCAGGTGACCCCGCCGCGCCCGTCCACCCAGACCCAGCCCCCGCGCACGCCCCAGGCGCCCGAGCGCACCGCACCCCCGCGCATCGTGCCCGCGCACGAACACCGCGCCACGCCCCCCGCGCTCGCCGCGACCGGTGCCGAGAGCACCCTCGGCATCGCCGCCGCCTCCGCCGCCCTGCTCTTCGGCGGCGGGGTGCTGTACCGGCGCGCGGCCCGCGCCGCCCGCCGCTGACCCCGACCCCCGCAGCACCCGGAGCCCGGGCCCCCGACCACCGCGGTCGGGGGCCCGGGCTCCGTCCCGGTGGGCTCAGCCCGGACCCGCGCCGGTCGCCGCGGGCGACGGGGACGGCGCCGGCCCGCCCGGCGCCGGCACCACCGGCGGCGGTACGGGCTCCCCCTCCCCGGTCCGCTGCCGCAGGTGCCGGCAGACGCCCCGGACCAGCCGGTCCGCGGTGTACCCGGAGCCGTACACGAACCGCATCGCCGGGCCGTACGTCGACGCCGTGACCAGCCCGGCCAGGAACAGCCCCGGCCACGAGGAGGTGAAGTCCCGGCCGAGCTCCGGGGCGCCGTCCGCGCCCACCGCGAGCGCGGTGCGCAGCTCCGGGGCGAGCACCTGCAACCGGTCGCGGGTCGCCGCGAAGCCCGTCGCGGCGATCACGTGGTCGGTCAACAGCGGCTCCACCGCCCCGGCGGGGCCCCGCACCGCCAACCGCACCCGTCCGGAGTCCGTCACGCCGGCGTGCACCGCCTCGTGGCCCAGCAGGACCTCCAGAGCGCCCTCCACGCGGTCCCGCAGCCACCAGGCCCCGGCCGGGCCCAGCGCGGTCCTGACGACCCGGGCCCGGGTGGCCTCCGGCAGCCGCCGGAACACCCCCGGCAACTCGCTGTAGGACCAATTGCGCCACCCGGGGCCCAGCCCGCTGTGCGGCGCGCGCACCGCCTGCCACCAGGGCCGTTCCCAGGCCGGCGGCAGCCCGTTCCAGTCCAGGGCGCCGGCCCGGGCGAGCAGCCGGACCCGGGTGCCCTGTTCGGCGAGCAGGGCCGCGGTCTCCAGGGCCGCCTGGCCCGCGCCGACCACCGTCACGTCCCGGTCCCGGAAGGCGCCGAGGTCGGCGTGGTGACTGCTGTGGCTGACGTGCTCGGGGCCGAGGACGGTCAGCGGACCGGGCACGTCCACGAAGGGCAGCACCCCCACGGCGAGGGCGAGCGCCCGCGCGCGCACCGGCTCACCGTCCTCGGTGACCGCCTCGAAGCCGCCCGGGCAGGCGGTGACGGTCCGGATCGTCCGCTGGTCCACCGCGGGCACCGCACGGTCGGCGAACCACAGTCCGTACTCCGCGAAGGTGCGCACCGGCAGCGGCACGCCGTGTCGGGTGGGGAAGCCCCGGGCCGTGCCGTAGGCGTCCAGCCCGTAGCGCCGGCCGGGGTCGGAGAGGTGGGAGGCCCAGGGCTCCGACTTCAGGAACATGCCGGCGGGCATCTGGTCCCGCCAGGCGGACATCGGGCGGCCGAAGACCCGGAGGTCCAATCCGGCCGCCGCGGCGTGCGCGGCGATCGACAGGCCGTACGGGCCCGCTCCCACCACCAGGAGGTCGTCCATCAGCGGCTGCTCGCTTTCTCGTGTGCTGCGTCGGTCGTCGGAGGCGGTGGGGGCGCCGGGGACACGGCGGGGGCGCGGCCCGGGCGGGGCAGCCGGGCGGCCAGCCGGCGCACGGCGTGCCGCGGCCACAGCAGGGCCAGCGCCCGGGCCGGGCCGGGGTCGTCCCGGGCGCACCACGCGAGTTCGGCGGGCCCGGAGCGCAGCGGGGCGGTCAGCGCGGCCAGCGGCGCGTGGTTCTCCACCACGAAGCGCCGGCCGGGCAGCGGGGCCGCGTCGGGCAGCGGACGCCCGGTCAGGTCCAGGTGCAGGGCGCGCACCACGTCGATGCCGCGGCCGTCCGCGAAGAGCCGGAACTGGGCGCCGGGCCGGGGGTTGAAGTCCAGCAGGTGGTACGCGTCGCGGGCCGGGTCGTGGCGGAAGTCGAGGTCGAGGACGCCCCGGTAGCCGAGGGTCCGCACCAGTTCCCGGGCGGCGGTGTGGAGCCGGGGGTTGGGCACCCAGCGGCCGACCGCGGTCGCGCCGGCGCGCGGGGGCCACGCGCGCCGTTTGCACCCGGAGCCGCCCCCGTGCAGGGCGCCGTTCCGGTCGGCGTACCCGTGGAAGAACCAGTCCCGGCCCGGTCCCGGGGCCAGGTAGGTCTGGAGCAGCAGCGGGCTTCCCGCCTCGGCCGAACGCCGGTACAGGGCGGCGGCCTCGGCGGCGGAGCGCAGCAGCAGGGTGGAGCGCAGCCCGCTGCCGCCGGGCACCAACCAGGGGCGGCTCCACTTGGCGACGACGGGCAGCCCGAGCCGTTCGGCGGCCGCGCCGGCCTCGGCCGCGTTCCCCGGGAGGACGGTCCGCGGGTGCGGGATGCCGAGCGCCCGGCAGACCTCCGCCAACCGGGCCTTGTCCGCGACCCGTTCGGCCAGCGCCCCGGGGCGGCCCGGCAGCAGGTACGGCCCGGTGAGCTCCCGGTGCGCCCGGCTGACGGCGATCGCCCCGGCGTCGTCCAGGGGGATCAGGACGGCGGGGCGGGCGAGCGCGGCGGCGACCCGGCGGAGCACCGCGGTGACGGCGGCCGGGTCCGCGTCGGGCGGCGGGGGCCGGTGGGTGCGGTGCAGGTACCGGGAGTGCGGCACGGGGCTCGCCGCGCAGTCCGCGACGACGTGCACCTCCGCGCCGGCCCGCCCCAACGAGCGCACGGCACCGAGCGTGCCGTGGTGGAACGGGTTCCGGTCCAGGCGCAGCAGCACGGCGGGAACGCGCGGGTCCAGTATCGACACGGGAATGCCGCCACCTTTCACTCACCCAAGCGGGCGGACGGGTGCGGGAACGGGACGGGCCCCGTTCGGGTGCACGAGGAAGAGGAATACGAGGGAGTCGTGTGTTCGGCTCGAAGGCTTCTCAAGGCGGGGGCGAGGAAGGCCGAAAAGGCGAGGAGAGAGATTTCCCTAGGAGTGGTGCATGGTCTTGCAGCAACGTCCGCCCGTCCGCCGTCGGACGTCCCGCGGGCGGTGTCCTTCCGCCGGTCCCCCCGGTGCTTCCGTTCGTGCCGGTGCCACCGGATTCCGGGCGCCCCGGTCGTGCGGTCCCCGCGGTGCGTTCGGGGCCTTGCGGGCCCTGCTCGCGCTGGTGCTGATCGGTGCGGCGGCGCTCGGTGCGGCGGTGTCCGCACCGGGCACGGCGCGCGCCGCGGACCCGGCCGCGGTGGACGGCGAACGGCCCGCGTTCGGCGCCTACCTCGACTACGGGCCGCGCGGAGTGGCCCGGATGGCGGAGCTGAGCCAGTGGCTGGGCGGCGCCGAACTGCGCGTCGGCCACACCTACCTGCCGGGCGACAGCTGGGCGGGTATCGCGGGCGACGTGGAGTTCCTGGCCGACTGGGCGGGGTGGAAGCACTCCGGGCCCGACCGGCTGTTCGTGCTCAACGTGCCGATGTCGGCCCGCAACGAGCAGCGGCTCAGCGACTTCCAGGTCCGTTCCGACCTGTGGCGCGGCGCCATCGGCTGGAACGACCTGCACTTCCGGCTGCTCGCCCAGCGCCTGGTGGACCTCGGGCTCCGGGACGCGGTCCTGGTGCTCGGCTGGGAGATGAACGGGACGACGTACGGGCACCGCTGCGGACCCGATCCGGTGCTGTGGAAGAGGTACTGGAAGAGGATCGTCACCACCATGCGCTCCGTACCGGGTCAGGAGTTCCGTTTCGATTTCGCGCCGAGCCGAGGGAAGGACGCCATCGGTTGGACCGCGTGTTATCCGGGGGATGACGTGGTCGACATCATCGGAATGGATTCGTACGACCAGCCGAGTGGAATCACCTTCGACGAGCAGGTGACCGAACCGTACGGACTCCAGCACCACGTGGAGTTCGCCCGGGCTCACGGCAAGCCTATTTCCTATCCGGAGTGGGGGCTGTTCCGAAACGGCGACAACGCCGAATACATGCGCCGCATGCTCCAGTGGATGGAACGGCACCGGCCCGTTTACCACACGATCACGGACTACTGTCCGCACGGAGTGTGGCAGTGCGCCACCAACCCGCGGGCCGCGGCGGTCTACCGGGAGCTGATGTCGGAGGCCCTGCCGCAGCCGCCGGAGCCGGTGCCGGCCCCGCCGGTGGTCGAGCCGCCCGCCCCGGAGCCGCCGGCACCGCCCGCCGAACTCCCCGCCGAGCCCCGGCCCGCCGAGCCCCCCGCGCAGCCGGAGCCGACCTGCACGGAGGTGGACCTCGGGCCCTGGCTGGGGCAGTGGATGGAGGAGCCGATGTGCGTTCCCGGGGTCCCGGACGACCTGGGGGGCTTGGGGGACGTGGGGAGTCTGGGGAACGCCGGGGACCCGGGTGGCGTCGGGGGTGCTGGGGGCGTGCGGGACCTGGTCGATCCGGCGCGGTGGGGCCTCGGCACGGCGTAGCGACCGGGCGCCCTCCGGTGGCCCGGGGGACGCCCACAGGCGCCGGCGTGCGGCGGGCCCGTCACGGCCCGCCGCACGCATGTGCGCCCCCTCCCTGGTCCGACGGGGGCGGGGTGGTGCGGGCGGCGGTGCGCGCCCGGCGGACGTGCCGTGCCCGCCGGAGCAGGTCGCGCGCCCCGGCGTCGCCGAGGGCGAGGACGAGCAGGGGCAGTGCCCGCCGCCGGGCCAGGAGCAGCCGCCGGTTGGTGACCACCGCGGGCTTCCAGTGGTGCTTGTAGGGTTCGTCGCCGCGCAACAGGCTCAGCACCCCGCCCCGGGCCGCGGCGCCGTCCCGGGTCGCCAGCCGTGCGCCGGAGCGCAGCAACATGGTCGCCACGTCCACCTTCCCGGCCCGTAGCCGCGGATGCGCCCCGTACAGATAGGCGCCGGTGAGGCCGGGGGCGAGGAGCGTGAGGTCCACGGCGACGGTGGTGCCCGCGGTGTCCCGGGCGTCCCCGGAGGCCGTGGGGCCCGTGGGGTCCGTAGTGGGGGAGGTGCGGTCGGGCAGCCGGAACTCGGTGACCACCGCGTGTCCCGAGCGCACCATGGCCACCACCGCGCGCTCCAGGTGCGCGGCGAACCGGGGCCGCAGGTGTTCGCCCGTCACCTTGCGGTCCTGCCACTGGAGCCGGTGCAGCGCGAGCAGGGTGCGCAGGGCGCGCGGAACCTCGTCGATGGGGACCTCACGGCCGTGCACCCCGAGCGCGTCGAGCTTGCGGAGCTTGGCGCGGACCCGCTGGGCGCGGGGGCGGGCCAGCCGGGCGACCAGGTCCTCCAGGGCGAGGGCCGGCAGTTCCAGGCACGGCGTGTCGGCGAGCCCGCGCCGTGGTCCGGGCCAGAGCGCGTACACCCGCTCCGCGGCGGCGCCCGGGCGGACCTCGCGCAGGTCCACCAGCGCGCCGCGGCCCGCCGCGGCGATCCCGGCCGCGAGGGCCCGGGCGGCCGGCTCCGCCCGGGCGTCGTCGAGGAGCACGTCCGCGTGGTCGCTGAGCGGCCCGCCGAGCGGGACCAGCGTCGGCCACGGCCGGTGCACCAGGGTCAACGGGGCCGCCGCCACCAGGCGCCCGGCCTCCCGCACCAGGACCACCCGCAGCCGCCCGGGCCGTCCGTACGAGCGCCACCAGGAGTGCAGCCAGGCGTGGTGCTGGAACGGGGTGGCCGTCCGGCAGCGGGCGAACAACGCGGCCCACTCCGGGGCGAGCGCGGCGAAGGCGGCCGGATCGCGGCACACCTCGACGACCGGGACCGCCGGGTCCCCGCCCGGGGACCGGGGCGGGGACCCGAGGCGTGCCGGCGCCGACACGGAGGGCGCGGGGGTCACCGCTGGAGGTCCGCCGCGGGCGCCGGAGCGGGGACGGGCGCCGGCGCGGAAGGCTCCGGTGCGCGCCGGCGCGGGCGGGTCAGGAGCGCCAACACGCCGAGCAGCCCGCCGGCGCTCCCCCCGACCAGGGCGGTGGTGACCGGGCCGGCCGAACTGGGCGTGACGGGGCGCAAGGCCCGGGAGAACTGGAGCAGTTGGACCCGGGTGCGGTCCTCGTTCCGGTTGGCGTTGAGGGTCAGCGCCCGGGAGACGGCGTTGGCGATGTCGGCGGCCCGCGCCGGGCGCCCGGCGGTCGCGGAGATCGCGACCATCGGGGCGTCCGGAGAGGTCTCCGCCCGTACCCGGGAGCGCAGTTCGGCGACCGGGAGCCGGGCGGCGACCTGGGCGTCGCCGAGGACGGCGAGTTGGGTGGCGACCCGGCCGTACGCCTGGGCGAAGCCGAGCGCGGTCGCCGGGTCGGACTTCTCGGTCGGTACGGCGATGACGTAGCTGGTGGCCGTGTACTCGGCGGGCCGCAGCACGCCGTAGGCGCCGCCGGCCGTGGCGCCGGCGAGGGCGCAGCCGGGCAGCAGCAGCCAGACGGGCAGCCGCCGCAGTCGGGCGAACCGGCGGGCGGGGGCGCCCTCGTGGGTGTCGGTCATCGGGTTCTCCGGTGTGGGTGCGGGCGGCCGGGGGAGGACCGGGCCGGGCGGAAGGGGGGCGGGGGCGGGTGGTGGCGGCGGTGCGGGTGCGGTGGTGCGGGGTCAGGAACGGACGACGGAGGCGTACACCCCGGCGAGGCGTTCGGCGCTGCGGCCGATGGCGTAGTGGGCGACCGCCGGCGGTACGGTCCGTTCCCGTGGTCCCGCCTCCCGCAGCCGGCCGAGCGCCGCGGCGAAGGAGGCGGCCCCGGGGGCGAGGCGTTCGGCGTCACCGGCCGCGCCGGGCGGGAGGTCGTCCAGGGCGGGGCAGTCGACGTAGCGCACCGGCAGGCCGGCGGCGAGCGCCTCCAGGACGGCGAGGCCGAACGCCTCCTGGGGTGAGGGGGAGGCCAGGACGTCCATCGCGGAGAGCAGCGCGGGCAGTGCGGGGACCTCCGCCGGAGCGGTGCCGGACGCCTCGGACGCGCCGGAGCCGCCGGGGAGTGCGGGAGGTGCGAGAGGGCGCGCTTCACCGGTGAGTACCACCCGGTCGGCGACCCCCGCCCGGCGCGCGGTGCGGCGCAGTGTGGTGGTCTCCGGGCCGGCGCCGACGACGAGCAGCCGGACGTCCCGGGGCAGGGCGCGGAGCGCGGTGACGAGCTGGTCGAAGCGTTTGCCCCGCACCAGCCGACCCACCGCGCCGACCACGAAGGAGTCGGGGGGCAGCCCGTAGCGGGCCCGGACCCGGTGCCGGGCCGCCGGGTCGTAGCGCAGTGCCTCGGGGTCGATGCCGTTGGGGACGACGTGGATGCGCTGGCGCGGCACGCCCCAGCGGCGCAGCCGTTCGGCGACCGTGGGGGAGACCGCGACGGTGGCGTGCCCGAGCCGTTCGCCGGCGAGGTACAGGGCGCGGACCCCGGGGGTGAGGGGACGCCCCTCCATCTGCCCGTCGCCGAGGGAGTGCTCGGTGGCGACGACGGCGTGCACGCCGGCGATCCGGGCGGCGATCCGACCGTAGAGGCAGGCCCGGTACAGATGGGTGTGGACGAGGTCGTAGCCGCCGGCGCGGATGTGCGCCACCAGCCGGGGCAGGGCCCGCAGGTCGCGGTTGCCGGTCATGCCGAGGTGGGTGACGCGGATGCCGTCCGCGGTGAGCGCGTCGGCGACCGGGCCCGGGTTGGTGAGGGTCACCACGTCGCAGGTGATGGGGAGGTGACGGAGCATCAGGCGGAGTTGCTGTTCCGCTCCGCCGACCCCGAGGCCGGTGATGATGTGCAGCGCCTTCACGAGGACTCCGGTCGAACGGTGGTGGTCGCGGTGCCGGTGGCCCCGGCCCGTGGGGCGGCGGGGCGGCGGGCGGCGGTCCCGAACGGGACCCCGGGTCTTCTGCCCCGCACCGGCGTGCGCGCGGGCGCATCGGCCGTCAGCGGGGCGCCCGGAGCCCGGACCGTCCGGCCCGGCATCGGGCGGCGCCAGGGGCTGAGGAGCCGCTTCGCCTCCCAGCGCGCGCCGGTGTCCTGCTGCCCGATGTGCACCCGGGGCAGGGCGAGGTCGCCGGCGAGCGCACCGGGGGCGATGGCACAGCCGTAGCGGTAGCCGGCGGCGCCCACGGCGGCGACCACCCGGGCGTCCACGGTGCCGTACGGGTAGCAGAAGCCGAGCACCTCGGCGCCGGTCAACTCCTCCAGCCGACGCCGGCTGTCCCGGGTCTCGACGCGCAGCACGGCGTCGTCGACGCGGGTCAGATCGAGGTGGGTGAGGCCGTGGGAACCGATCTCGACCCCGGCCGCCGCGGCGGCCCGCACCCCCTCGGCGGTGAGCAGCGGCTTGCGGACGCCGAGCGGGTCCCAGGCGTTGTCGCCGCCGAGCCGGCCGGGCAGGACGAACAGGGTCGCCCCGCAGCCGTGGCGGCGCAGGACGGGCAGCGCGTGGTCGAGGAAATCGGCGTATCCGTCGTCGAAGGTCAGCGCGACCAGTCCGCGGGCCCGACCGCGGGCCCGTGCCGCCATCAACTCCCGCATGCTCACCGCGCGCGATCCGCGCCGGCGCAACCGTCCCAGTTGGTCGTCGAGGCGCTCGGGGGTGACCGTGATGCGGTACGGGTCGTCGCCGACGCGGGTCACCGAGTGGTACATGGCGATCCACTCCGGCGCACGCGCGGGGCGCATCGCGTCGAGGCGGTCCAGCAGGGTGCGGGGGGCGGCCCGGGTGGCCGCACCGGGGGCCACCGGGGCCTGGGCGGACGAGGCGGTCGACGGGGGCGGGGGCGTGGGGGTGCGGCGAGGCAGACGGGTACGGGGGGCGGTGCCGGAACGGTGCCGGTCAGCGCGCATCGGTGCCCTTTCGGTCGGGGGAACGGTGGGGGGCGCCCGGGGCCCTGCCGGGTCCCGGGCCGTCAACGGAGCCGGTGGGCGTCGCCGGCGCGGTGGTCGGTGCACGGTCCGGGGTGCGGTCCGGTCCGGCGGGCTCGTTGCGGCCGTCGTGTCCGCGCCCCGGCAGGCCCCCCAGCGCCCGGAGCACCAACAGGAACACCACGAGCACGGTCAACGAGGTCGCCAGCACGGTGCAGAGGGCACCGTGGACCCCGTCGCCGAGCGCCGTCGTGCGCGCCCGCTCGACCCGGGCCGCGCAGAGGACGCCCGCGCCGGTCGCGCAGCCGGCGGCGGCCGCGGCCCGGGCCAGTTGGCGGGTGACCCGGTCCAGCCGGAGCGGTACCGTGCGCCGCTTGGTGCCGCACAGCAGCAGCACCGCGCCCAGGGTGATCCCGGCCGCGTTCGCGGCGGCGATGCCGCGCACCCCGAAGGGGCCGACGGCCAGGGCGCCGAGCACGGCGGTCACCCCGACCCCGAGGGCCATCGAGAGCAGCGGGTACCAGGTGGGCCGACGGGCCGAGAAGTACGAGCGGACCAGCGCGCCGACCAGGGCGTGGCCCAGCAGCCCGAGGGCGTACACGCGCATCACCCCCGCCGTGGCGGTGGTGTCCTCGGCGGTGAACGCGCCGCGCTGGAAGAGGAGTTCGACCAGGGGGGCGGCGGTCGCGACGATCGCGGCCGTCCCGCACAGGACCACCGCGGACACCAGCCCCAGGTCCCGTTCGACCCGGCGCCGCGCGGCGTCCGTGTCACCACCGGCCAGGGCCCGTGCCACTGCGGGGAAGGTGACCGTGCACACCATCAGCGACAGCACCATCGGCATCTGCGCCACCTTCTGGGCGTAGTTCAGGTGCGAGATCGCCCCGGCCGGCAGCGAGGAGCCGAGGAAGCGCTCGATCAGCACCTGCGACTGGCGGCACGCGCCGAACAGCAGCACCGAGGCGATGAGCGCGCCCCCCGCGCCCCCCGCGCCCCCCGCGAGCCGCGCACGCGTCGCGGGCCGCGCAGCCCCGGGTGCCGTGCCCGGGGCCGCCCCGGGTGCGCCCGGGGCGGAGTCGGAACCGCGGAGCCGGCGCCAGAGGGCGGGGGCCTGCACGGCGACCATCAGACAGCCGCCGACCGCCACTCCCACCGCTGCCGACCGCACGCCCCAGCGGCCGCCGAGGACGAACATCGCGGTGATGATCCCGGTGTTGTACGCCAGGTAGATGGTGGCGGGCACGAAGAACCGGCCGTGCGCGCGCAGCGCGGCCCCGCAGTAGCCGCAGAGCCCGAAGGAGAGCAGGCAGGTCGCGGTGAGCCGGGTGCAGTCCACGGCGAGGTCCGGGTCCGGCAACCCGGGCGCCAGGAGGTCCACCACCAGCGGGGCGGCGACCACGGCGACCACGGCGACCACCGCGAGCGCGAGCGCGAGCCGGGGCAGGGTGGTGCGCACCAGCGCTCTCACCGGGTCGGCGCCGGCGGACCCGCCCCGCGTGCGGTGCACCAGCGCGGCGCTGAACGCCGGCACCAGCACCAGGGCCATGCCGTCCTCGATGAGGAGGGTGGAAGCGAACTCCGGAACCGTCCAGGCCACCAGGAACGCGTCGGTGGCACCGTCGGCGCCGAACAGGTGGGCGAGGGTCTGGTCCCGGACCAGTCCCAGCAGCGCCCCCGCCGCGGTGAGCGCCCCGGTCACCAGGGCCGTCCGGGCGAGGAACCGTCCCTCACCGGCCCGGCCCGCCCCTTCCGACCGGCCCGCCCCCTCCGACCGGCCGGCCGGTGCCGCCGGGTCGGTGGGCCGAGCCGGCGTGTCCGCGGGCGCGCGGGGCGCCGGGGCAGCGCTCGGCGCGGGATGCCGTGCGCCGGAGGCTTCGGCCGCCGCCGGGCGGGCTGCCTCCCGGGCCGGGCTCACCGGGCGTCCGCCCCGAGCGCCCACCGGGCGGCCACCCCGAGGCCCACCGCGGTCAGCACCGTGGCGGGGCCGCCGATGTCCGCGTACCCGAAGTCGACCAGCTGCCACACCAGCACCCCGCAGGCGAGCAGCCCGCAGTCGGTGCCGGGGTCGAGCCGGTCCGGTCCGCGCGGCCCGGCCCGCTCCCGCCGGCGCGCCGCGCGCAGCCGGCGCACCGCGAGCACCAGCAGCGCCGCCCACCCGCCGGCGAGGGCGAGCAGTCCGAGCAGTCCCTGTTCGCTCAGCACCAGCAGGTACATGTTGTGCGGGGACAACAGGGGTTGGCGCTGGTAGCCGACACCGGCGCCGGCCGTGTCGCTCCCGGAGGACAGGGCGAGCGAGGCATGGCCGTCCCGGTGGGCGGGGAAGTTCTTCAACCCCACCCCGGCGATCGGCCGCTCCTGCCACATGCCGAGGGCCGCCGCCCACATCGCGTACCGGTCGGTGACCGACTGGTCGGGCGCCGCGGCGACCCGGGTGATGCTCCCCAACCGCTCCTGGAGCAGCGCGGTGCCCACCCCGACCCCGCCCACCAGCACGATCGCGGCGGCGGTCAGCACGGCGAACCCGGCGAGCGCCCGGCGCACGCCGGTGAGGAGCAGCTGTGCGGTCACTGCGACGGCCGTGGCGATCCACGCCCCCCGGCTGAACGACAGTGCGAGGGGCACCAGCAGTGCCACCGCGCACACCAGTGCGCCGCCCCGCCGGACCACCTCCCCGTGCCCGCGCCGCGCGTCCCCGGGGCGTCCGGTGCCGAGGGCGAGCCCGACCGCGCAGACCACCCCGTACGAGACGACGCTGGCCATGCCCATCACATCGGTCGGGCCGAAGGTGCCCACCGCGCGGATGTCCGCCCCCATGTACGAGGCGCCCGTCCCGGTGGCGTACTGGTGCACGCCGATCCCGCCCTGCACCAGGGCCAGGGCGACGAACCCCCACGCGACCAGGCGAAGTTCGGCCCGGCTCCGCACCAACAGCAGCACGGCCACCGGGACCAGCACGAACACCTGGAGGTAACGGCCGAGCCCGCTGGCACCGGTCGCGGCGTCGACGGCGCCGGTGGCCGCGACGGCGATCCCGACGACCGGCAGCCCGAAGACGACCGCGGCGGTCCGGTGCAGGGGGCGCCCGCCCCGACGCACCGCCCCGACCACCGCGAGCACCACCAGCACCCCGGACATCACGTCCGCGACGGTCCCGCCGCCGTGGTCCGTGCCGCCCGGCCCGGTGACGGGGAGGGCGAGCAGGGCCAGCAACAGGAGTACCGGAAGCACCGGCGCGCCCCGCCCGAACAGGGCGGGCGCCCCGCCCGTGCCGCTCGGCGCGAACGGCGCTCGCGCCCGCTCGGCGGGCCCCTCGGAGCGCCCGGCGCACACCGTGCCGGGCGTGGTGGGAACGGAATCGGGCACCGGTCAACCCCCCGTGGGTCGGATGAGGACGGCGGCCGTGCGCAGCAGGATGCAGACGTCCTGCCACAGCGACCAGGTGTCGATGTAGGCGTTGTCGAAGCGGGCCCGGTCCTCGATCGAGGTGTCCCCGCGCAACCCCTCCACCTGGGCCAGCCCGGTGATTCCGGACGGCATCCGGTGGCGGTCCGCGTAGCCGTCGTAGGTCCGGGAGAACTGGCCGACGAAGTAGGGCCGTTCGGGGCGCGGCCCGACCAGGCTCATGTCGCCGCGGAACACGTTCCACAGCTGGGGGAGCTCGTCCAGCGAGGTGCGGCGCAGGAACCGGCAGGGCGTGCTGATCCGGCCGTCGTCGGCGACGTTCCACCGGGTGGCCGCCTCGCGCGGGTCGGCGGGGCGCAGGGTGCGGAACTTCAGCAGGGTGAACGGGCGCCCGCCGCGGCCGATCCGCTCCTGCCGGAACAGCACCCCGGGGCCGTCGACGAGCCGGATGACCGTTGCGCACAGGGCCAGCACCGGTGCGGCCAGCAGCAGCAGGAGCCCGGACAGGGCCATGTCCAGGGCCCGCTTGCGGATCGGGGTGCGCCGGGGCCCGTGCGGTGCGAGCGGGGCGTGCGGGAACCCGGCGAGCCGGGGCGCACGCCGGCCCACCGGGCTCGGGCCGGCCGGTGCCGGGTCGAGGTGCCAGAGGTCCCGGCCGTATCCGGTGAGCATGCGCAGCAGCGGGGCCTGACCGCGCAGCGCCTCGGACCCGGTCACCAGGACGTGTCGCACTCCGTGCTGGACGAGGGCCCGCCGGACGTCGTCGACGGTGTGCAGGGCGGGCGGTCCGGCCGCGTCCGGTGCGGGGACCGGCGGTCCCGGGGGCAGCGGCCCGGCGGCGACGGTGCCGACCGGGCGCACCCCGCACCGGGGGTGCCGCAGCAGCGCCGCCGCCACCCGGCGCACGGCACGGGCGTCCCCGATGACGAGGACGGGGTGCGGCTGGCGTGCGAGCCCTGCACGCCGGCGTGCATAGACCACGGCCCGCCCCGCGCAGGAGACCAGGGCATGCGTCGCGCAGCCGAGTGCCAGGGTGCCCGGCGGCAGGCCGTGAGCGGGCACGAGTGCGGCCAGGACCGTGCCGAACACCGTCCAGGCGACGGCGGTGCGCAGCCACACCCCCGGTGCCTCGGCCAGTGCCCCGGGCACGGTCAGCGTCGGTCCGCGCCGGGCGGCCCGGGCGTGCCAACCGCCCACCCCGGCCGCCAGCGCCACCACCCACAGCGGTCCGCGCTGTTCCGCGGCGAGGGCCAGCGCGCCGAGCAGACCCGCCGTCACGTCGACCACCAGCAGCAGTCCGTCCCGGCGGGGCCGGGCCCGCCGCGGTCCCACCGGACCGGGGGGCCCTCCGCCGGAGGGCCGGCGGGGCGCCAGGACCGAGACGGTCTTCGGCGCGCGGGGCGGCCGGGGCGCGGCGAGCGCCCGGGGCGGAGCGGACCGCCCGGCGGTGGCGAACCCTCCGGTGGTCGCGAACCGGCCCGTGGCGCTCGGCCGTCCGGCCGCCGCGGCGGGTTCGGGGGGCATCGGCCCGGTGGAGGCGTGACGTCCCGTCCGCGGTTGCCCCAGGGGCGGAGGAACGATGCTTTCCGCGGTCACGAGGTGATGGACTCCCTGCACTGGGTGCGCTCCGTGCCGAGCAGCCCGCGGTACACGGCCGCGACGGCTTCGGCGGAGTGCCGCACATCGTGGGTGGTGAGGACGTGCCGGCGTCCCGCACGGCCGAGCGCCGCGCGCCGGTCCGCGTCGAGCAGCAGTCCGACCGTCGCGCGCGCCAGCGCACCGGGGTCCTCGGCGGGCACCAGGCAGTGCGGGGCGTGACCGGGCGGCAGGCTCTCCCGTGCGCCGTCCACCTCGGTGAGCAGCACCGGGCGCGCGCAGGCCAGCGCCTCCAGCGGGGCCAGGGCCATGCCCTCCCAACGGGAGGGCAGGACGACCAGGTCGGCGGCCCGGTACCAGGGGCGGGGGTCGTTCACGGCCCCCGCGAAGAGCACCTGCGCGGGCGCGGCGGCCCGCAGCGCGGCCCCCGCCGGCCCGTCCCCCACCAGGACCAACCGGGCCCCGGGAACGGCCCGGAGGACCTCCGGCCAGGCCCGGAGCAGCAGGTCCTGCCCCTTCTGGTGGCACAGCCGGGCGACGCAGACCACGAGCGGAACGTCCGGGGGGACGTCCGCGAGCGCGGGGAGCGCACGGCGCACCTCCCGGGCGCTGTGGGGTGCGGGCGCCGCGCCGGCGGAGACGGGCGCGGCGCCCGCACCCCGGACGGGAGCGTCCTCCTCCGCGGGGCGGTGGCGGAGGGTGTCCACCCCGTTGGGCACCACGACCCACCGGCCCCGCACCCCGGCCGCCGCGCCCCGCCGGCGTTCCGCCTCGCTGACGCAGACGATCCGGTGCGCCCAGCGCGCCCCGTACCGCTCCCACCGCAGGCTCAGGGCGCCCAGCGGTCCGTCGACGGCCTCGAAGGACCAGGCGTGCGGCTGGAACACGGTCGGCGTCCGCCCCCGCACCGCGAGCCGGGCCACCAGCCCGGCCTTGGCGCTGTGCGCATGCACCAGATCGGGCCGCACCGCGCGCAACACCCGTGCCAGGGAGCGCACTTCGCCGGCCAGCCCGGGGCCGGGGGAACGGGTGGCGGCCCATTCCAGATGGCTGGCGCCGGCCCGGACCGCCGCCGCGGCCAGCGGGCCGCCGGCCGGGCAGGCCACCGCGGTGCGCACCGCGTTCGGTCCCGAGGCGTGGGCCTGCACCAGGTCGGTGACCACCCGGGCCACGCCGCCCGCCACCGGCTGGACCACGTGCAGCACCAGCGGGGGCCGTCCCCCGCCGGGGCGGGCCCGCTCAGCGGGCATCGGCGTCGGTGTCGACCGCGGCGAACAGGACCCCGGCCCAGGCCACGTCCTTCTCCGCGGTCAGCCGCAGGTCGAGCCGTCCGCCGCCGGCGGAGACCGCCTTGCCGAGGTCGAACACGTCCGAGTCGTAGCCGAGGGTGCCCGCGTACGAGGGGTCCCGCTCGCTCTGCGCGCCGGGTTCGCCCACGGTCGAGTTGAGCACGTCCCCGTCCGGGTTGCGGGTGTCCGTCAGCGCGGTGCCGGCCCGCCGGCCCACCGAGACGGTCAGGGCGTCCCCGGTGGTCCCGGCGTCGCCGTTGTACGCCACGAACCCGACCGTGCCCCCGCCGCCGGCCGGCACGGTCGCCCCGTCCAGCCGGACCGCGGCCTCGTGGCGCCCTTCGCCGAGGTACGCGAAGCCGTCCCACAGGGCGAGTTGGCGCAGCGGCTCGCTCTGCTTCTCGTAGGCGACGACCAGCGTCCAGCCCCCCCAGGCCCCGGCCCCGGAGTCGCCCATCGCCACGTTCACCTGTCCGACCGTCCACGCGCCGGAGCCGCCGGCGCGCACCTGGGCGGTCACGTCCGCGGACGCCTGGTACGCGTCCGCGCCGCCCGCGGTGCGGTGGCCGACCACGCTGTCGGCGAGGACCTGCTTGTACCTGCCCTCGGGTTCGGCGAGCAGCACCCGGTCGTTGTCGCGCGACGGCTTCTGCTCGCCGACCCGCAGGTTGCCGCCCCAGTACAGCCGGGCGTACGAGACCTTCGCCCCGCTGGGCACGCGCAGTTCGGCGCGGCTGGAGTTGTAGGTGTTGTCGTCGGTGTCGACGTCCGCGTAGAACATGTCGAAGCCGTCGTTGGTGGCGGTCTTCCGGCCCGCGCGGGCGTCCGCGCAGGACACCGGAGTCCCGTCGGTCGTGGTGGAGGACTCGTCGGCGCGGCAGGTGATCGACACGTTCGCGGCGCGGGTGATGCCGCCGTGCTGCACCGCGTGGAACCGCTGGGCGAACGGCACCCGCTCGGCCTCCTCGGCGTAGGAGCCGCGGGCCGGCGAGGCGGGCGGGGCGGTGGGCACCGAAGCGGGCAGCGCCGGCACGGGGACCCCCTCGCCGTGGTCGGTGGGCGCCGCGCCGTGGACGAGCGGGGCGCCGGCGAGGCCGCCCGCCGTGGCCAGGACGCAGAGGGAAAGGACACCCGCCGTCATCCGGGGCGGGCCGAGTCGTCGCAGAACGGAAGCGAAGGAATTGCGCATGACCGGGATTGCCCTTTCGGGAGACAAATCAGTGGAAACCCGTCGGGGGGAGTATGACCATCGCACTTCATGAGCGTGTGATGCTCGCGGGCGATTCGGCCGAGCTGTCGAAGGCGGCCACTCTAATCGCCGAGCCTATTTGCTGCTCATACCGCGGAAATCCGTGTGTCGGACGAATGGATATCGAGAACGCGTTCGGCACCCCTTCGGGTGGCGGAATCCGAACCGGCCCGGAGATCACCCCTTCGGGTGCGGAACCCGGGGCGGTGTCGGGCGTTGGTCCATGGGCCGGGCGGCCCGCCCGGTGCGTCACCCAACGACCTAGGAGCAGTACTTCTCATGTCGCGTACCGCGAAGGCCCTCGTCCTGTCCACCGTCGCCGCCGCGGCCGTCGCCGGCTCCGCAGGCATCGCCAGCGCCAGCGCCGGTGCCCAGGGCGCCGCCGTGGGGTCCCCCGGTGTGCTCTCGGGCAACGTCGTCCAGGTGCCGGTCCACATCCCGGTGAACGTCTGTGGCAACACCATCGACGTGGTCGGCATCCTGAACCCCGCGTTCGGCAACACCTGCGTCAACGGCTGACGTTCCGACGCTCCACGAGCCGCCCGCCCCGCACCGGGGGCGGGCGGCTCGTCCGTGTCCGGAGGGTGACCCGAACGGTCACCGCACGGTTGCGACCCGGTGCGGGGGATTCGACGGTGGGGGAGTTCCAGCCCCCCAGGAAAGGGAATCCTCATGCGCGCTCTCCTCGCGCGACGCCTCGGGACCACCGCACTCTGCGCCGGCCTCCTCGTCGGCGCCGCCGCCCCCGCCTCCGCCTCGCCCGCGGCGGACGCCTCCGACCGGGCGGCACCGAGCAGTCAGGTGCCCGACAACGACAAGGACACCGCCGCGGGTGCCCTCCAGGGTGCCGTGGACGCGCTGGTCGCAGCGGCCCTGGCCGGTGACGACGCCGGGTTCGTCAGCCAGGTGACGACCCTCGCCGAACGGGCCGCCGGGCAGCTGCTCGACGGCCTGCCGCAAGGCGACTCCGTCCCGTCGGTCCCCGGCACCGGAACCGTCCCGTCGGTCCCGGGCGCTCCCACCGTCCCGTCGGTCCCGGGCGCTCCCACCGTCCCCGGGGCGCCGACCGTGCCGACGATCCCCGGCGTGCCGACGATCCCGGGGTTCCCGACGGTCCCCGGCGCCTCGACGCTGCCCATCACCCCGCTGATCCCGGCGGCCCCGGCCGTCGCCGCGCCGGACTGACCTGCGGCACCCGGTCCGCCGGGGTCGGCCCGCTCCGGGTCGACCCCGGCGGCCTTTCCGCGCTCGCGCGCCGGGACGGAACGCGCCCGGGGCGCGCTCCGGGCGCACCGCGGGAATTCCCGAGGGAATACGGGAAAGGGGTGCCGGACGCGCCGTCCCGGAGCTTCGGTTGCGGGGGCGCGGAGATCCCCCGAAGAGAGGGGATTATTTTTCATACAAGAATACCTACGAAGGGATTTTCGGCTCCGCGCGTCCCGGCGCTCCGGCGGACCGAAACCCCTTCGGGTGGGGGTTGTGGAGAATCCGCGCGCCGGGGGTTTCCGGGGCGGACGGAGGTCGTTAGTCAACGCAGTAGTACGCCTTCCCACCGGTGGCCCACAGGTCGCCGAAGAAAGGAACACGATGAAGCCCCTCAAGGCTGCCGCCGTCGTCGCCGGATCCTTCGCCCTGGTCGGCGCCGCCGCACCCGCGTTCGCCGCCGACCCGATGCCCACCAGCCTGAACGGTGCCCTGGAGGCGTTCACCAGCCAGTCCACCTTCGATGCGCGGGCCCTGCACACCAATGCGATCGACACGGAGAAGGAGGGCACCCTCATGAACAACGTGCAGAACACCGCGGACCGGTTGAACGCGCGCGGTCCCCAGGCCGGATCGCTGCTCGGCGGACTTCCGGTCGGCAAGTAGCCCCCGGCGGTCCGCGCGGCGGTGTGCGTCCCGCCCGCCGGCGCGCGGACCCGCCCCGCGCCCCGTACCGCGCTCCCGCGCTCGGTCGACCACGGGTGATCCCGTGCCCGCGTCGCTCGGACGAGTGACACGAACGTCCTGGTGCGCTCCGTATGTCGCTACGGTGCGGTGGTGACCTCAACCCCCACCGAAAAGCGCCCCTTCCACCCCGCTGAACTCGGCACCCTCGCCGTGATGGCCTGGAGCGGGGAACACCCCGACGAACAGGGCGACGTGGCCTTCCTGCTCGCCTACCCGCTCGGTGACGGCCCCGGCGGCGCCGAGGGCTCGTCGGCCGCCGTCCGCGCCCTGCTGGAGAACACCGGACTGCCCGTCGGCGGCCCCGTGGTGGACGCCACGACCCGCCCCAGCTTCCCCGTCTCCCTCCTCGTCGAGGCCGGGCAGGCCGTCGTCAACATGCCGCACCTCAGCGCCCAGTGCCTCGTTCCCCCGGAGTGGCTCGCCGCGGTCCGGGACCGCGGTCACGCGTACTTCCTCTTCGCCACCCGCCCCTGGCCCCAGGGCGCGCCCGGCGTGCAGATGAGCCAGGAGACCCTGTCCGCCTTCGCCGGCGACATGGACATGCTCGCCGGGGCCGCCCACTGCCTGCTCCCCGCCCGCAGCCTGCGGAGCTGACCGGCCGGTCCGCCCGCGATCCGCCGCCCGGACGCCGGGCGGGCGGCGACGTCGGCTGTAGGCCGCTTGCCGCGCGGGGCGTGCCCTGGCGCGCGCCCCGCGCGTTGGGCAGGGCGAGTCGTCGACCCGACCGGGAGGTCACCGTGCGAGGGACCCGCCGCGCCCTGCTGAGGACGCTGTTCGCCGTCGCCGTCGCGGGAGGCACCGCCGCGGCGCTCACCCCCGTCCTCACCGCGGACCGCGAGCACCGCTCCCGCGCCCCGGGCAACCCCGGGGCGCCCCGCGGCGAGGTGCTGTTCGACGAGACCTACCGGGGCCGCCGCCTCCAGGGCCGGCGCACCGCGGGCGCGGCCGGGGGCCACGCCCGGGGCGCCGCCCCGACCGCCGTCGAGGTCACCGTGGACGGACGGCCCCTGGCCCTGATGCGCCGCGCGGACGGCGGGTACCTCACGATGGTCGACCACTACGTCTCGTACCCGACCCCCCTGGCGGCGACCCGGGCCGCGGTGGACGAACTCGGACCGGCCCGCCTGGCCGCCTCGCCCGCGGTGCACGGCGCCTGACCGGAAGACCCGAACGGGAGAGGAGAACACCGGTGGTCCCCACCCGCAAGAACGTGACGAAGCTGACCGGGGCGGAGCGCAGGCGCTTCGTGGACGCGGTCCTCGCCCTCAAGCGCAAGGGCCGCTACGACGAGTTCGTCCGCGTGCACATCGACTACTACGTGTCCGACGGCGACCACCGGCGCCGGGTCGCCCACATGGCCCCCTCGTTCCTGCCCTGGCACCGCAAGTTCCTGCTGGAGTTCGAACGCGCGCTCCAGCAGGAGGCGCCCGGGGTCACCGTTCCGTACTGGGACTGGACGGCGGCGCGCTCGCCGGTCGCCCCGCCCTGGACGGACGACCTCCTCGGCGGGACCGGACGGGGCCGTGACCGCCGGGTGGACACCGGACCGTTCGCCCGCGCCAACGGCTGGGTGGTGCGGGCGAACGTCACCGACGACGACTTCCTGGTGCGGGACCTGGGACGGCCTGCGGACCCCTTCGCACTGCCGTCTGAGGCCGAACTCGACGCGGCCATGCGGGAGTCGACGTACGACGAGGAGCCGTGGGACTCCACGGTGACCTCCGGATTCCGCAACGGGCTGGAGGGCTGGACCGGCTCCCGGTTCGGGAACGACCGCTGGCGCAACCACAACCGGGTGCACCGCTGGGTCGGCGGCACCATGCTCGGCGGGGCCTCCGTCAACGACCCGGTGTTCTGGCTGCACCACTCCTTCGTCGACCTGCTGTGGTCGCGGTGGCGCCGGGCCCACCCGGAGGGCGCCTACCAGCCGGCCGAGCCGCCCGGGTTCGGCTCGCTCCAGCGCGGGCGGATCGTGGCGCGCGGCGAACCGATGCCGCCGTGGAACGTCACCCCGGCCTCGATGGAGGGTCACGGCCGGCTCTACCGCTACGCGTGAGGGCGCGCCGGGCACGCACGCCCGGCGCGCCCTCACGCCGAAAGCCCCCGGCAGGCCGAGGAGCTGCCGGGGGCTTCGACGACGGGACCTCGGTCGCCGTGCGCGGTGGTGGTGCTCAGTAGCCGTAGCCGACCGGGCCGCCGCCGTTGACGCAGGTGTTGCCGAACGCGGGGTTCAGGATGCCGATCACGTCGATGGTGTTGCCACAGACGTTCACCGGGACGTTCAGGGGGATCTGCACGATGTTGCCGGACAGGACGCCCGGCGACCCGACGGCCCCGGCGGCGGCGTTCGAGTCGGCGGCGGCCAGACCCGCGCCGCTGAGCATCACGGCGCCCGTACCAACGGCCACGGCGACCGTCTTCGCGATGCGAGACATCACGTACTCCTTCGGTTGGGTGGTGCGGTGGTTCGCGCGAGCGCCGGGGGTTGTGGCGCCGCACGCCCCCTTCAACGGCGTGGGACGGCCCGGGTCACGGTTTGTCAGCCCTTGTCCCGGGGAAGAGCGGCCGTCTGCCGGCACCGGGTAGGGTGAGGGGAGCGTCGCGTGCCGGTGGCAGACCGTGCCAGGCATGGAGGCGCCGAACCGAAGGAGGCCGACGATGCGTTCGTCGCACCCTTCGTCCTCGCGTGACTGAGCGCGAGACGACCAGGCTCGTCGCCTGGAGCCGAGAACTCCGCCGAGTGCACCACCGGCTGCGGGAAGCGCTGGACCTGACCCGTGCCGCCCTCGCCGAGGGCACCACCGGTGACGCCGCAACCCGTGAACTGCTGCTGTACTGCCACGGCTTCTGCACCGCCCTCAACGGCCACCACCAGGGCGAGGACCGCACCCTGTTCCCGGCCGTCGCGGCGGCGCACCCGCACCTGCGGCCGGTGCTGCGCGCGCTGGAACAGGACCACTCCATGATCGCCCACTTGCTCGGCGGCCTCCAGGCCGCCGTGGAGCGGGCCGCACCGCCCGAGGAACTCGACCAGCACCTCGAAGGCGTCGCCGCGCTCATGGAGAACCACTTCCGCTACGAGGAGCGGCAACTGCTCACCGTGCTGGAGGCCCTGGAGCTGGACGCCCGGCCGGAGGAGGTGCTGGGCCCGCTGTGAACCCGACCTGAGCACCGTCCGCCCGGGGCGGGGCCGCGGGTTCACCGGGCGACGAGGGTGACCTCGGTGGCCTTCACCCCGGTGAACACGGCGGTCCCGTCGCGCAGCCCCAGCTCCGCGGCGGCGGCCGGGGTGATCTCGGCGATCAGGTCGGGCGCCCCGGCGGAGGTCACCAGGACCCGCAGCCGTCCGCCCACCGCGGTGAGTTCGCGGACCGTGCCCGGCCACACGTTGCGGGGGCTGCCCGCCGGGCGCTCCCGGTACAGGGCCACGGCCTGCGGGGCGATCACGGCCAGTGCGTCGGTGCCCGGCGGCAGCGGCTCGGCGGCGACCACCCGGGCGCCCCCCTCGGTGCGCAGGCCGTCCGCGGTGGCGGTGCCGGGCCAGGCGTTGGCGCCCAGCATCCGGGCCACCCACGGGGAACGGGGGTGCCGGGCCACCTCGGCGGGCGAGGCGTCCTGCACCAACCGGCCGTCCACCAGCACCACCACCCGGTCGGCCAGGGACACCGCCTCCACCGGGTCGTGGGTGACGATCAGACAGACGCCGTCGAAGGCGTCCAGATGGCGGCGGAGGACGTGCCGGACCCGGCCGCGGGTCGTCTGGTCCAGCGCGGCCAGCGGCTCGTCCAGGAGCAGCAACCGGGGGCGCGCGGCCAGGGCGCGGGCCAGCGCCACGCGCCCCGCCTGACCGCCGGAGAGCTGGGTCGGCCTGCGGTGGGCGAGGTGGCCCACCCCCAGTCGGTCCAGCCACTCCTGCGCCGCGCGCAGCGCCTCGGCGCGCGGCACGCCGTGCGCGCGGGGTCCGTACGCGGTGTTGGCGAGGGCGGACAGATGCGGGAACAACGCCGGCTCCTGCGGCACCCAGGCGGTGTCGCGGCGGTGCGGGGGCGCGTCGGCGAGGTCCGCGCCGCCGAGCAGGAGACGGGCGGCGGTGGCCTGGGTGGGCAGTCCCAGCAGGGCGCGCAGCAGGGTCGTCTTGCCGGCGCCGTTGGGGCCCACGACGGCCAGGGTGGTGCCGCCGGGGGCGGCCAGCACCAGGTCGGTGAAGCCGGTGAGGCGGGCGTCCAGGGCGGCTGCGACCGGCTCCCGGCGCCTCCCCGCCCCAAGGGCGCCAGGCGGCTGGGTCCCGTGCGCCGGCGCGTCACCGCCGCCGGCCTCCCCCGCGCCCTCGGGGTCCGCGGGCGTGCGCTCCGAGCGCACGCGCCGGGCGCGGGCGTCCCGCGCGGGGACGGCGCCCGTCCACCGGCCGCGCAGCGCGACCAGGACGGCCAGGGCGACGAGGAGCAGCAGCAGGGACACCGAGGTCGCCGCCCCGGGGTCGTTCTGGAGCAGCAGGTAGACCTGGAGCGGCAGGGTCTGGGTGGTGCCCGGCAGATTGCCCGCGAAGGTGATCGTGGCTCCGAACTCGCCGAGCGCCCGGGCCCAGGTCAGTGCGGCGCCGGCGGCCAGCCCTGGGGCGACCATCGGCAGGGTGACCGTGCGGAACACCCGCCACGGGCCGGCGCCCAGCGAGGCGGCGGCCTCCTCGTAGCGGGTGTGCAGCGCCGCGAGGGTGCCCTCCAGGCTGATCACCAGGAACGGCATCGACACGAACGCCGCCGCGACCACCGCGCCGGCGGTGTGGAACGGCAGCACGATCCCGAACCAGTCCTCCAGCCACGGCCCGAGCAGCCCGCGGCGCCCGAAGCCGAGCAGCAGGGCGACCCCGCCGACGGTCGGCGGCAGCACCATCGGCAGCAGCACCAGCGACCGGACCAGTGCCTTCCCCCGGAACGGGACCCGGGCCAGCAGCCAGGCGAGCGGCACCCCCAGCAGCAGCGACAGCCCCAGTGCGCACGAGGAGACCACCAGCGAGAGCTTCAACGCGGTGAGCGACTCGGGTGCGGTCAGATGGGCGCCCAGCTCGTGCCACGGGGTGCGGGCGAGCACCCCGAGCAGCGGGACCAGCAGGAAGGCCACGGCGAGCAGCGCCGGCAGCGCCAGCACCCACGGCACCCGGCCGCCGGCGCCCGGGACCCGTCCCCGCCCGCGCGGCCGGTTCGTCCCGGCGGGAGGGACGGGTCGGGGCAGCGGGTCGGGTCGGGCCGGCGGGTCGGGTCGGGTCACGGCTGCTGGAAGCCCGCGTCCCGCAGGATCTTCTGCGCGGCCGGGGAGGACAGCCACTCCACGAACGCCTGTGCGGCGGGGGTGTCGGAGGAGTCCTTCAGCACGGCCGCCGGGTACTGGGCGACGGCGTTCTGCGCGTCCGGGATGGCGACCGCGTCGACCTCGTCGGGCGCGGTGGCGGCGTCCGTCTCGTAGACGATGCCCGCGTCGGCCTCGCCGAGTTCCACCTTGCTGAGCACGGCGCGCACGTTCGGTTCCTCGGAGACCGGCTGCACGGCGACCTCCTGCCCGTCGAGGACCTGCCGGCTGTAGCGGCCCACCGGCACCTCCGGAGCGGCGAGCACCACCTTCAGCTTCGGGTCGGCGAGGTCCTTCAGCCCGTCGACGCGCTCGGGGTTGCCCTCGGGCACGGCGATGACCAGGCGGTTCTTCGCGATGACGGTCGGGGTGCCGGTGTCCGCGCGCAGCCCGTCCATGGTCGTGGTGTCGGCGGTGACGATCGCGTCGGCGGGGGCGCCCTGGCGGACCTGGGCGGCGAGTTCCTGGGAGCCGGCGAAGGAGAAGGTGAGGGCGACCCCGGGGTGGGTCCTCTCGTACGTGCTCTCCACCGTCTTGAAGACGTCCGTGAGGGAGGCGGCGGCGAGCACGGTGAGCTTCGCGGAGGTCGCGGGGCCCTTGCCGCTCGCCGTGCCCGGGGCGTCCGCGGCGGGCTCGTCCTCGCTGCCGCAGGCGGTGAGCAGGGGCACCAGCAGGGCGGCGGCGGTCACGGCGAGCGCCCCGTTGCGCGCCAGGGCGCGCCGGGGGCGGAGGTGCGGGGCGCGTACGGCGCGGAACATCGGGACTCCTCGGATGCGGTCAGGAACGTTCAGGGTTGTGCGGGTCCGTGCGGGGTGCGTTCAGGCACGGTCGATGTGGACGTTGGTGGACTTGACCCGGGCGGTGGCCCGGGCGCCGACCTCCAGACCCAGTTCCTCGACCGCTTCCCGGGTCACCAGGGACACCAGCCGGTGCGGGCCCGCCTGGATCTCGACCTGGGCGGCCACGTCCCCGAGCTTCACGGCCGTGACGATCCCGGGGAACGCGTTGCGGACGGAGGTGTGCGGCGCCTCCTCCTCGTCCCCGGCGCCCTGTGCGGCCAGCTCGACGGAGAACGCGGCGAGGTCCCTGCCGTCGACCATCCGCCGCCCGGCGTCGTCGCGGTGCGTGGCGACCCGCCCGGCGTCGGCCCAGCGGCGGGCGGTGTCGGGGCTGACGCCCAGGAGACGGGCGGCCTGCCCGATGGTGTACGACGGCATGTGCGCCACGGTAAGGAGCATCGGGGCGCAGATGCAACCTGATCGGGTGATAGTGGCTGGTGTGTGCGGTGTCCGGCCGGGTGGGCCGCGGCCCGTCGGCTCAGGCGTCCGGGGGCGCCGAAGCCCGGGGCCGGTCGCCGGCGTGCGCCCGGCGCGTGCCGAACTCCACCTCGGCGGCGGGCAGCACGCGGCTGGTGCGGCCCGGGAAGCGGATGGTGCGGAAGATCGCGTTGTGGTGGCGGATCGAGGCGGCCGCCGCCGCGAAGGCGGCGGTGTCCTCGTCGCGGACCGAGGTGGTGTGTCCGTCCGAGACGAGCAGCAGGTCGTAGCCGAGGGCGAGGGCCCGGCGGGCGGTGCTGTCCACGCAGAACTCGGTGGCGAAGCCGGTGACGACGACCTCCGTGACGCCCCGCTCGCGCAGCACCCGGTCGAGGCCGGTGTCCAGGAACCCGTCCGGGCTGGACTTCGGCAGCACCAGGTCCGGGTCGCGGGGGCCCAACTCCGCTGCGATGCGCCAGCCTTCGGTGCCCGGCACCAGTTCCTCGTCCCGTTGTTGGAGGAACACGACGGGAGCCCCCGCGGCGCGGGCCCGCCCGCACAGTCCGGCGACGGCCCCGACCGTTCCGGCGGCCCGGTGGGCGATGTCGACCAGGGTGTTCTGTAGGTCGATCACGAGGAGGGCGGGAACGCGCGGTGCGGGTGCGGGTGGCATGGGGGCACGGTAGCGGGGGCGGCCGGGGCCGTCCTCCGGTTTCCGTCCCGTCGGGAGGCGCACCCGGGTAACCGCAGGTGCCCTCCGCTAAGTTGGGTGGGGAGGTTCGTGACGAACGGCCACGGGGGGACGGCCGGGCGCCCCGGTGCCGGCCCGCCCGGGAGCGTCAGTGCCGGCCGGTACCGTGCGGCGACCCGCGCGAACCCGTGCGGCAGTACGCGAAGGAGCGGCCCCGTGACATCCGAGACGGACCCGACGACCGACCCGACGACCGATCCGACTCCCGGTCCGGCGGCCGATCCGGGCGCCGACCCCGGCGGCTGGGACGCCGCGCTCACGGCGGCCTTCGGGATACTGCTCGGCGGGGCGCCGACCGTTGAGCCCGGTGCCGGCTACGGGGTGTACTACGGCTCGGACTCCGTCAACGAGTTCCTGTTCCCGAACACCTGGGCCACCCCCGACGCGTTGACGGCCGGCGAGCCGAGGCGACTGCTGGCCGAGGAGGGCGAGTACCCGTTCTCCCCGAGCGCGTGGTGGTTCGACCCGAGCCGGTCGGTGTTCTGCTTCGACCCCGACCTCCTGGACGGAACGGGGCCGTGGGCCGAAGGCGGTCACCAGGGCCCCCGGCCGTTCGACGACGCCTTCGTCGCCGACGTGCGGACCGTCGCCCGGGTCGATGAGGACAGCGGTCTGGTGATGCTGCACGGCTCGGAGTTGGGCCCCCTCCTCGCCCGCCACCGGGTCGACCTGGCCGGCGGGGAATCCGAGCAGCTGAACGGCTGGCTGAGCGTGGTGCTGCGCGTCGCGACCGACGGCACCCTCACCGATGCGATGCGGGCCGCCACGTTCACCGAACACGGCCCCGCACACCTGGTGTCGGTCGACGACATGACGTACGCCCGCGCCGCCGGCGAGCCCTGGGAGAAGAAGCTGAGCGCGGTCACCCATCCCGCACTCCGCGACCACCTCCGCATGCTCTGCCTCAGCGAACGGGACGCCCGCACCGAGGGCGGCTTCCGCTGCGGAGCCGACGCCTGGCCGGAGACCGACCTGGAAGCGCTCGGCCACTCCCTCGTCGCGGGCTGGGGGTTCGGCGAGTCCCAGGCCGGTACGGCGGTGGTGCGCCTGCCGGGTGCGCCGGCCGCGCATCCCTGACCCGGGGCACCGGACCCCGGAGCAGGACCGGGGGATTGCCCCAGGACGGGTCCACGGGCTGGCCGGATGGTGCCCGCCGGTGACCGCACCTAGCGTCGGAACCGACGGTCGCCGGTGATCCCCTGGGAGCAGCATGCGCACGAACGGCCCTTTCCTCAGCAGGCGTTCCGGGCTGGCGGGAGCGGCGGCGACGGCGGTGACGCTCGTGACCGCCGCGGCCGGTCCCGCCGCCCCGCTGCCCCGGTCCGGCGGCGCCCTCCAGGCCGATGTCGACGCGATCCGGGCCACCGGCACCACGGGCGTGCTGGCGGAGGTGCGGTCACCCCGCGGTCGGACCGTCGCCCGGGCCGGGGTGGCGGACCTGGAGCACGACGGACCGGTGCCCTGGAACGCCTACTACCGGATCGGCAGCGACACCAAGACGTACACCGCTGCCCTGGTCCTCCAACTCGTGGCGGAGGGACGACTGCGCCTCACCGACACCGTCGAACGGTGGCTTCCGGGCGTGGTCCGGGGCAACGGGAACGACGGCTCCAGGATCACGGTCGCCAATCTGCTGCGCCAGACCAGCGGCCTCAACGACTACCTGTCGTCCTCGGAGGGCTCCCCGTTCACCCCCGACGCCTACCGCCGGAACCGATTCCGCCCGGGGGCCCCGCATGAGCAGGTGACGGCCGCCCTGAGCAGGCCACCGCTCTGGACGCCGGACGCCACGGACCCCGCGGAGGAACGGCGTTGGGGGTACTCCAACACCAACTACGTCCTGGCCGGCATGATCGTGGAACGGGTGACGGGCAACCCCTGGGCGCACGAGGTCCACGAGCGGATCATCCTTCCGCTCGGGCTGCGCAACACCCTCGTCCCCGGCACTTCGTCCCATGTCCCGCGGCCCACCGCGGTGGCCTACACCCAGTTCCCCGGCACCACCGGCCTGACGGACACCACCGTCGCGACGGCGGGCGGCGCGGACGGCGGAATCATCAGTACGCCGCACGACGTGACGGTCTTCCTCCGCGCCCTGCTGAGCGGCCGGCTGCTGGCTCCGGCCCAGATCGCGGCCTTGAAACGGACGGTCCCGGCCCCCGACTTCGGCCCGCCGGGCACGGCTTACGGCCTGGGGCTCGCCCGGCGTCCGGGCAGGGGCGGTGCCGACGTGTGGTTCCACGGCGGTACGCACCTGGGCGTGGTCTCGGAGACGGGGGTGACATCGGACGGTGCCACCGCGGTCGCCGCCGCCCTGTTCACCCTGCCCACCGAACCGGGCCGGGCGGACGCCCAGTCCCGGGCGGCTCGGCGGCTGGTCGACCGGGCACTGGGGTAGAGCGGCCGGGACCGGGGTGCCCACCGGCGCCCCCCGGCATACGGCTCCCGGGACCACGTCCGTCCCGCCGCAGGTTCCCCGTCCGCGCGGGCGCCGCTTCGCCAGAGGCCCCGGTGAACCGAAGGGCCGCGAGGGCCGGTGCGGCAGGCGGGCCGGACGGCGACGGGGTCGGGCCCGGGTGGAGGCTCAGTCGACGAGGGTGCCGGCGGTGCGGAGCGGCAGGCCGGCGCGGACCCGCCGCTTCAGCTCGCGGAAGTCGCGGAAGCCGTCCAGGAAGGCGATCGGGGCGCCGTCGCCGTCGTGGTCGTCGAACACGCGCAGCAGGTCGCGGTCGACGTGTTCCAGCAGGCGGGGGTCGTCCAGGGCGATCGCGGTGGGCGGGGTGGCGATCTCCAGGCGCGGGCGACCGAGCACCGCGTCCGCGTGGAGCGCGCCGCCGATGACGAAGTGGTGTTCCTCGCCGTAGAAGAGCCGGGTGCGGACGTCGCCGCCGATGTGGGCGCCGCAGTCGTTGTAGTCGCCGATGAGCCGGTCGGTGCTCAGGTCGCCGTGGACCTCCAACCACCCGGCGGTCACGACGTCGCGCGCCCGCATGTCGCCGGTCACCAGCAGGAAGGACTCGGGGTCGTCGCCGTCGCCGTAGGCACCGTCGACGAGGAGATCGCCCAGCACGACCAGGAGGTGGATCCGCTCCCGGGTCAGGTCGAGGTCGCCGGGTACGTGCAGGTCGCCCTCGACCAGGCGCATGTCGCCGGTGGAGTCCTCGATCTCGTCGAGCGCCGCGGTCAGCCGCCGGGTCTGGTACGCGCTGCGGAACCTGCCGATGGCCGCGAGGACCTCGGCGGGGGAGACCTGACCCAGCCGGTAGCTGCGAGCGTGGTCGATCACGACGGGGACACCAGGGGCTCGTTGCCGGTCGAGGACGGGCGCGGGCGGTGCTCGGCCAGCCAGACCCGGGCGTACGCGACGGAGTCGGCCAGGGAGAACAGTCGGGCCCGGGCCGCCCCCACCGTGCCCCGTACCACCGGGCGTTCCCGTTCGAAGGCCGCGCCCAGCTCGTCGAAGCCGTCATCGGTGATCGAGGTGTCCCGCACGGTGTGCCAACTGCGGCCCTGCGTGGTCATGATGGCGAAGGAGTTGTCGACCCGAGGGGCGGGAATCCGGTACTCCGCCAGGTGGAACGCCGTACAGGACGCGAAGTCCGCGCCCAGCAGCAGGACCCGTGCCCCGACCCCTTCCAGCCGGGCGAGCGGGCTGCGTTCACCGAGCCGGCAGTCCAGTGCGTGGTCGTCCACGATCGCGGCGGCGCCCGGGCCCACGGCCGCGAACGAGGTCTGCGGGTGCGCGCTGCGGACGGCTCCCGGCCAGGTGCGGACGGTCTCCGGGATCGCACCCACCCCGCGGGTGGGCGTGGTGCGCGGGTCGTAGGGCGGCATCGACGCCCGGATGTCCGCCCACCACGCCTCGGGCACGGGCGGATCGCTCCACTCCGCCGGATCCGAGTTGTCGCCGGAATGCGTGGGCACCACCAGGGTTCCGCGGTCGCCCAGGGCGTCGAGCAGGGCCGTGACGACGGTGCCGGAACCACCGCACACCCAGCCGAGCGAGCTGAGGGAGGAGTGCAAGAGGAGGGTCTCACCGGGGCGTAGGCCCAGGTCACGCAGTTCGGAGGCGAGTGAATCGTGCGTGCACAGCGGTCCGGCCGGAGGCTTCGTCGACATGACTGGCGAGTGTGCACGGTTCGAGGGCCGTGCACCACCGGATTCCCCGACCAGGCCCGGCCGGGATCGCCCCGCTGCCCGCCCGGCGTTCCGTTCGGGATCGGCAATGACAGGAGTCAGTATCGACATCTGCCACTTGGTGACTGGGGAGGAGCATGTGTTGCATCGAGTGACGCATGATTGCGATCGCTCACTGACCGTGTCGAACCGTGCTCGGTGCGTGTGCTACGTTCCCGCTCCACCCGAACACATAGATGACCCCGGCGGTGCTGGAACACCCCGGGGCCCGGCACTAGGAGCTAACCCTCCCCATGCACGTCCATCGTAGCGCCCACGCAAGCAATTTCACCGTGTTGCCCAACTGCGTGTTGCAGAACCGGCAGTTGTCCTACACTGCCCGCGGCCTGCTCGCGGACCTCCTCTCCCGCCCCGACGGCCGGTGCGAGGACGGCCGACAGATGGCCGACACCAGCCCCCAGGGGCGCGGCGCGATCCGCAAGGCCCTGAAGGAGCTGACCGACGCCGGCTTCTACCGTGTCGAGAAGATCCGCCTGCCGGACGGCACCCTGCGCACCGAGACCCACGTCTACGACACCCCGCAGCGCGTGGTGGCGCCGGGTGTCACCCGTCCGGCTTCCGGTGGACGGGGCACTGGCGGCGTAGGCGCCCTAATAAAGAACCGGTACAAAGAACCCTCCCTCCCCGCCGCGCAGTTCGTCGAGCCGCAGGCGAAGGCGAGAGGGTGGCGGGAGGCGGAGCGCCCCGAGGACACCGGCGAACCACCGCCTCTGCCGTCCCCACCTCGGCCTCCGTCGCCACCCCCACCCCCACCTCCACCTCCACCTCCGCCCCCGCCTCCGTCCCCGCCTCGGCCTCCGTTGCCGGCGACGGCACCGGCGGCGGACGGGCGGGTCGGCGAAGCGGTCGCCGTGCTGCTCCGGGTGATCCGTCCCGAGCCGCGCCTGCGCCTCGGCGAGGCGGAAGCGGTGGAGCTGGCGCCGCTGGTCACCCGGTGGCTGGAGCGCGGCAGCACCCCCGACGACCTGGCACGGGCCCTGCTGCCGGGCCTGCCCGCGCCGGTGCACTCCCCGGTCGCGGTGCTCCGGAACCGCCTGGAACGCAAGATGCCGCCCGTCCCGGCCCCCGTGCCGCCCGTGGGGGCCCGGTACGCCGAGTGCACCGAGTGCCGTGACCCGGTGCCCCGCCCCGGCCTCTGCCGCGCCTGCGCCGGCCTCGGCGGACCTGCGGACGCCGCCGGGGCCGGGGTGGCGGTGGCCCGGCTCGGTGCTGCGCGGGCCCGGGAGGTGATGCGCGCGGCCAGGGCCGCGGTACGGCTCGGCCCGGTCGCGCCGGCCGTCGGGTGATCCGTGCGGCGGCCGACGTCCCACGGACACGGCAGCGGGGCGACACCCGGGCCCTCGGTGGCTTCCTGGCCGCCGAGGCGGGGCGCCCGTGCCGTTCTGCCGGCGGTGAAACGCGTCCCGGCCGGGCCCGACGATCACTACCGTCCCGTTCCATGACGACGATCACCACGCGCCCGGTCGAGTACCCGGCCGACGGTCTGACGATGGTGGGGCACCTGGCGCTCCCGGCCGGTACCGGCCGCCGGCCCGCCGTGCTGCTCGGCCCGGAGGGCACGGGGCTCGGCGACGTCGAGCGCCGCCGGGCCGACGCCCTCGCCGAACTGGGGTACGTGGCGCTCGCCTTCGACCTCCACGGCGGGCGCTATCTGAGCAACCCCGAGGAGATGCTGGCCCGTTGTCTGCCCCTGCTCGACGACCCGGACCGGATGCGGGGCATCGGCCACGCGGCGCTCGACGTGCTGCGCGCCGAACCGCGGACCGACCCCGACCGGATCGCCGGCATCGGCTACGGCACCGGTGGCGCGATCGTGCTGGAACTCGGGCGCGCGGGCGTGGACCTGCGGGCGATCGGGACCGTCAACGCAACGACCACCGGCCGACCGGGCGAAGCGGCGCGCATCCGATGCCCGGTGTGGGCCGGGGTCGGGTCGGAGGACCCGATCATGCCGCCCGCCCAACGGGAGGCGTTCACGGCCGAGATGCAGGGCGCGGGCGTGGACTGGCGCCTCGTGGTCTACGGGGGCGCCTTGCACGCCTTCCACCATCCGACGGTCGACCACCCCGTGGTCCCCGGCGTCGGCTACCACCCACGGCATGCGCAGCGGGCCTGGCACGACGTCCTCGGGCTGCTCGCCGAGTGCCTGCCCGTGACGGAGTGATCGGGACGGACCGACCGGAACGCTAGGTGTGGGCGGCGGGCGCCGATCCTTCCTGTTCCGGGCCCTCTGCGTCGGGTGTGCTCCGGCTGGCCAACCGTTCGTACCGCTGTCTGGCGGCTTGCGGGGTGCCCAGCCCGAGGCCGAAGGCGATCTCCTGCCAGGTCATGCCGCGACCGCGGGCCATCTGGAGGAGCCCGGTTTCCAGTTCGTCCATCTCCCCGCGGACCAGTGGCAGCAGGCTCAACGCGGCGGTGATGTCGGCGGGGTCCACCTCCGGCTCGTCGTCGTGGAGTTGGGCGGCTCCGCTGAGCAGGAAGGACACCAACCTGACGGCTTCGTGCGGCCCGATGACCGAGGGGTGGACCTGGCGGGTGCGTTGCTCCTCGGTCGTCGCGTGGCGCTCGGCGATGCGGAACAGGGAGGCGTGGACGCGGCGTGCTCGGGCCTGTTCGGGATGTGGTGGCGCGAAGGGATCGGTGTGGTCCTGGGCATGAGTCGACGACATGGCGCAAGGGTGAACCAGCCCATGAATCGTTGTCAACACATTGACTTAAACGGTTTGTTCAATCGTCGTGGGCGAACGGCTCGATCTCCCCCGCGAAGACGATGACCTGGTCGATGAGGCTCCGTCGCAGATGGACGACGTCCGTTCCGGCCAGGCGGGGGCCTCCGTCAGGAGTGGTGAAGACCCACTGGTACCGAGCCCATTCGTCGGGCATGTCCACCGCCGAGCAGCGCACCATCGTGCCGGTCCCCGCCGGGTGGCGCCGGATGTCCAGCACGAACCGCTCGACCGCCGCGATTCCTTCGCTGCGGCCCAAGGGTCCCCAGAAGACCACGTCTGAGGTCAGGGCCTGGGAGAGCAGAGCAGTCACATAGCTGTCGTCCGAGGCGTTGAACGCGGAGATGAACGTGTCGATCGCGGAGCATGCGGTTTCTTCCTGCATGCCCCAGTCATACCAGCCGCTTCGCGTGCGCTCGTCCCACGAGCCGCCTTCCGATCACGGTGAACCGTCCCGGTCGCAGCCCCGGCGGAGGGCGCCCCTGGCCGCGGTGATGTGTGCGCGGGCGTCGGCGCCGTACACGGCCGAGGCGGACAGCTGCATGAACGCCTGTGCGTACATGGTGATTTCGGATGCCTGGGTGATCGTGAGGTAACCCGAGACCAACTCGACGTTGACCTGTTCGGTGTCGTAGATCCAGAAGCCCTCGACCGGCATCCGGGAACGGTCGGGGGCGGTCGTCAGACGCGGGGCAGGGGGCGGTCGGGGGCGTCGAGCCAGGTGGTCTCTCCGGTCTCCGTCACGGTGACGCCGAACCGGGTGGGGTCGGGGCGTCCGTTCCGGGTCCACCAGTGGTGGGCGGCGGTCAGCTCGTCCCAGAGCCTGCGGGGGCCCGCCTGGTGGACGGTGGTGCTGCCCCTGCTCGTCCCGTCGACGAGCACGGCCGCCGCCCAGGACCGGTCGGTCAGGCCGTAGAGCCAGGCGCTGACGGCGGAGCCGCGGCGGTCCGTGAGCAGGGTGCAGTCGGGCACGAGCAGGCCGGCGACGCAGGCGAAGGGATGGTGCGCCCGGTCGTCGGCGCCGAGGTCGGCCGCGGTCAGGGTGGTGGTTCCGTCGGTCGCGTCACCGGGGAACCCGTCGGGGAGGTAGGCGGCCTGGTCCACGCGGTGGCGTTGGGACCGGACCTTCATGAACTCCACCGGCGTGGACAGGCGCCCGCTCGCCGAGGCGCCGTCCTCGCTCACCACGAGGCGGACGAGCCGGTCGGCGTTGCCGTACGACTGGCTCCGGGGCGCGAGGACCAGACCGCCGGGAACGGTCTGTGCCACCCAGGCGTACGGGACCGCGCGCACGCCGACCGTGGCGACGATCCGGTCGTACGGCGCCCGCGGCGGATGGCCGAGGAGCCCGTCCCCGGTCACCACCAGGGGGTGCAGGCCGATGCGGTGCAGGCGTTCCCGGGCCGCGTCGGCGAGGTGCGCGTCGACCTCGACGGAGACCACCCGGTCGGCGCCGAGGCGGTGGGCCAGCAGCCCGGCGTTCCAGCCGCCGCCGGTCCCGATCTCCAGCACCCGGTGCCCGGGGCGGACGTCCAGGTCGGACAGCATGGACGCGACCAGGCTCGGCATGGAGACGGACGAGGTGGGGACCCGGCCCGGGGCACTGCCCCGGTGGTCGCCGTCGTCCCACTGCACGGTGACGGGGTCGTCGGAGTCGGCACACCGGTACCAGGCGTCGGCGTCGGTGGCCCGGTCGACGGCCCGGCTGGTGCGCGACTCCATGTCGTAGGGCCACACCCGGTCGGGGAGGAAGGCGGCCCGGTCGACCGCCTCGAAGGCCGGGACCCAGTCGGGCGTCAGGACGCCCCGGTCCCGGAGTCGCCGGATCAGCTCCGATCGGGTCGGTCGCTGCGGTGCGTGGGTCACTTTTCGGGCTGCCCGGGCAGTCCGCCGCCACCGCCTTCGCTTCCCGAACCGTCCCCGGGACCGTTGCCGTCCTCGCCGGTCATCAACCTGGTGTCCATCTCGCTCTCCTCGTGCTGTGTGTGCGGGTGGTGTGGCGGCCCCGTTCGTCCGTGACGGGGGGAGCGACGGACGAACGGGACGGGTCGCGGGGCTCCGCGGTGGGGCGCTGCCGCGACATGTCCACCCTGCCCGTCGTGCGGGGCTTCCGCAGTGCTCGGGCAGTGCCGGGAACGTGCTGGAACATGGTCGGGGCCGCGACCCGGTTGGGTCACGGCCCCTTGGTGCGGCGCGAGTTCAGTGGGTGGACGACCCGTTCGTCGTCCAGTGGACGAGGTGCGTCCAGGCGGTGCGGGACGCACGGACCACCGGTCCGTCACTCCCCGCCCGTGCGCGCTTGCTGTCCCGTACGGCCACCTCGCCGCGGTGGTTCGGGGACCACTCGACGCAGTTGCCGGCGTTCGATCCGCTGTGGGACGAGTGGTGCCAGGTGGTGGGTTCAGGCGCGGAAACTGCCATCCTTGACTCCCGTCACGAACGTTGCCCAGGCGGTGTGGCTCGCTATCAGTGCGGGGGCGGCGGGGGTCTTGGTGTCACCCACCGGGACGAAGTCGGGGATACCGGGGGCGATTTCGATGCAGTCCCCGCCGTTGTGCCCGCTGTAGCTGCTCTTGCGCCATGTCGTGTCGAGGCCGTGCTTGACCATGATGCCCGTGTCCTTCCAGTACCTCGCTGATCAGCGCTGCGGACTCCAGAGCCGAAAGAGCGTCCGCCCTCAGCACATCATAGAGCTGTAGGTGCTGGGCAAATACGGTCGGGTCCTTGCTGAAGTGACCGCGATCCAGGGATTCGGAGTAGACCCATCGCTTGTCGTCCGGAAGCGTGATCAGTGACATTGAGGTGTTGGGTCGGAGGATGCCGGGTTGGCTTGACGGGGCCACCTGGATACGGATGTTGGGCAGTTCGCCGACCTGCAACAGGTGAGCGCACTGCTCCCGCATGACTTCCGAGTTCCCCACCACGTTCCTCAGGCAGCTCTCGTCCAGCACCGCGATCAGTAGGGGACCGTCAGTCATCAAGAATCTGTGCTGCCGACTCATCCGGGCGCGCACGGGCTCGTCTACGTGAGCCTCGTCGTACACCTGGGAGAACAGCGCATGTGCGTAGCACTCGGTCTGGAGAAGGCCCGGGATGAATTGAGTCTGGTACAGGCGCACAGCCAACGCGATGGCGTCCATCTCCACTCGCTGCTTGAACCAGTCCGGGTGCTCGACGGACGGGTACCAGTCCACCTGGCTCCAGAGGTCTATCAAGATGGTTCCGGTGCCCAGGAGTTCATCGCACTTCCGTACGAAGGTGTCCTGCGGGACCCGAGTTGCTGACTCGACGCGGGTGACGAGGGTGCGGTCGCACGGGATGTCGGCGGCCAGTCCCTCCTGCGTGTAGCCCGCGGCCTTGCGCAGATGGCGGAGCACCGCTCCGAACATCTGGGCCGTCGTGATGGTCCCGATCCCGCCCGTGGCGATGGGTTGGCTCACTGGGCGCCCCTTCCGTGACATGGATCGTGTGGAACATGTGCAGCGTTGAACTTCGTTGCTCCGATGCGCAACGCTGTGGGCACGAACAGTAATTGAATATCCGCCGGGGGAGGGCGGGTTCGGCCCATGGAGTAGGCATGGTTAAGCAAGTGGAAACTGACAGCGCCGGATTGTTTAGCGGAGCTGTTGTGTTCGATTCCATTCGGCAGAAGGTGGGGGTGTACCAGACGGAGTCCGGCCCCTATGCGCTGCTGCGGCCGATCGGCGGCGGTCGCGAATGGGAGGCAGACGTCTCGCAGTTGAGGCCCCCGACCGATCGGGAGCGGCTGAGCGCCGGACTGCGCGCGGCCAACGAGCGCTCGGCGCGCTGGAGCGGGACGGGGGCGCCGCAGCAACTGCGCCGGGTGTTCCGCTACGTACCGTTCACCTTCCCCCAGGACCCGGCGACGGAGCCGGCCTATGCGGCCCGCTGCGTCTCGGGCGAAGCCGCGTGCTGCGGCGCGGAGTCGGGGCCCTGCGAGCACCCGGCGCAGGTGGAGGACTGGTTGTTGCTGCACGCGCAGAAGACCCGGCACCTCTGGTACCAGCGGACGTTCACGGACTGGACGGTGCTGGTGCGCTCGGAGGAGGTGCCGGGCCGATGACCCGGACGGCGACGAGGCGACGGCACGCCCGGCGGGCGCGCGGGGACTGCCCTGCGCGGCACGTCTGCCGACACCGTGCGCGGGCGCGGGTCTCCCTGGACGGGGCCTTCTGGGGAGGCGTCCTCACGTTCTCCTCAGTGGCCGGGCTCCTGGCGGTGATCGTGGTGACGGTGTTCCAGGGGGCGACGGCCTGACCCGGTTCCGTCCCCGGGTGCGCGGTGGACGCGCAGGTGCGGCTGGTGCGCCGTGAGTCTCCGGCGTACACCGCGGCCGGCCAGTGGTTCACCGCTCCCCCTTCCGGTCGTGGTCCTGCCCGTGTGAGCGCGGTGGGTTCGGCTGCTGCCCGAGAGGCGGTCCGAGCCCGTTGACCGGCGCACGAGGCATTCGTCCGGCTGGGCCGTATGGCCCGTGTCAACGTCCGGCTCCCGGGCGTCAGCGTGGCGTCAGGGGACGTCCTGCGGGGCCTGGCGCCGGGCATACGGTCAACGCACGGCCCCCGGGTCCCGCCGCGTGGTGGGGGCCCGGGGTGCCGGCCACCGCGGCAGCCCTGCCGAACCCCGCGCCCCCACGGAGGAACCCATGGTCGAAGGTCCCCGTACCGCTGTCCGCACCCGCGCCGAGCGGGCGACGGAGGGCGTGAACTGCGCCGAAGAGCCCGAGCCGCCCGATACCGGGGCGTGCGCGGGCGCGCCCTCCGGCCCCGGCCCGCGTGACGGCGGCCGGGACGGCGCGGAGCGGGACGGCGGTGGCGCTCCCCGGGCGCTGTTCGTGCCGGCGCGCACCGGCCCCGGGGGGTGCACGGCCCGGCTCTTCCGCACGCCGCTGGGCGAGCGGACGGCCGTGGGGTTCACCTCGGCGGCCCGGCTGGTCGAGGTCCTCGGCCCGGGGACGGCGTACGTGCGGCTCGCCGTGCCCGCGCTGCGCGCGCTGGTCACCCCGGTGGGCGTGCGCCGGCTCACCGTCGATCCGGTGCTGGTGGCCCGTCCCGTCGGCCCGGCCACGGGGCCCGGGCCGACGGGCGGCCGTTCCGTACTGCTGTCGGCCTCCGGAGGAGGAGGTGCGCGATGACCGAGACGACCACGGTCGGTTCCGCGGCGGCGCCGGACGGGCCCCGCGGGTCCGACGAGCTGTCGGTGTGGCCGGCCTCCACCGGACGCCTCCCGCACGGTGAGATCAGCGTGGGCGGAGTGGCGTTGACCGAGGTGGCGGAACGGTTCGGCACCCCCGCGTACGTCCTCGACGAGGGCGAGGTGCGCGAGCGCTGCCGCACCTACCGGGCGGCGTTCCCCGAGGACCGGGCGGAGGTGGTGTACGCGGCCAAGGCGTTCCTGTGCCGGGCGCTGGTCCACTGGGTGCGGGAGGAGGGCCTCGGGCTCGACGTGTGTTCCGCAGGCGAGCTGGAACTCGCCGTCACCAGCGGCTTCCCCGCCGAGCGCATCGTGCTGCACGGCAACGCCAAGAGTCCGCGCGACCTGGACGCCGCACTCCGGCTGGGCGTGGGGCGCATCGTCATCGACAGCGCCTCCGAGGTGGCCCGGCTGGCCGCCGCGGTGCCCCCGTGCGAGACCCAACGGGTGATGGTGCGGGTGCTCCCCGGGATCGTCGCGGGCGGGCACGAGAAGGTCCGCACCGGGGGCGAGGACCAGAAGTTCGGCCTCTCCCTCACCGACGGTTCGGCCCAGCACGCCGTCGCCCGCATCCTCGACCAACCCCAACTCCGGCTGACCGGGCTGCACATGCACCTCGGCTCGCAGATCACCACCGTGAAGCCCTACCTCGCGGCGGTGCGCCGGATCGTCGGGATGATGGCCCAACTGCGCAGCCAACACGGTCTGGTGCTGCGCGAGTTGGACATCGGCGGCGGGCACGGCATCGCCTACCGGCCCGGTGAGGCGGCGATGGACCTCACCACCCTCGCCCGCAAGGTCCGCGCCGAACTGGTCAGCGGCTGCGCCGCCGCCGGGATCGGGGTGCCCCGGCTGATCGTCGAACCGGGACGGGCCATCGTCGGGCCCGCCGGAGTGGCGCTGTACCGGGTGCTCGCGGTGAAGCACACCGGCAACCGGCACTTCGTGGCCGTGGACGGCGGGATGAGCGACAATCCGCGCCCCGCGCTGTACGGGGTGCGGTACGCGCCCCGTCTGATCGGCCGGTCCTCGCGGGCCGAGTCGGTGCCGGTCACGGTGGTGGGCCGGCACTGCGAGGCGGGCGACGTGCTCGCCGCCGACGCGGCCCTGCCCGCGGACGTCCGCCCCGGCGACCTGCTCGCGGTGCCCGTCGCCGGCGCCTACCACCTGTCGATGGCGTCGGCGTACAACCTGGTCGGCCGGCCGCCCGTGGTCGCCGTCCGGGACGGCCGGGCGCGACTGCTGGTGCGGCGCGAGTCGCTGGAGGACCTGTTCGGCCGGGACGTGGGCACCTGAGCCCCGGCCGGGCGACCGGAGACCACCCGTCCGTCCCCGCCCGGGGTGCGGGCGATGCGAACACCCGGGGCGCGTGGGGCGCCACCGGGTGGCTGCGGACCGTCCGTCCGGGCGTGGGGCCCGGACGGACGGCGCCGCGACGGGCGTGCGAGGGGCGGGCGGCCCGGGCCGCGGTCCCGCCGTCCGGGGCCGTCCGCCCGCGCGGACGGGTGAACGGACCGCCGCCGGTCGGCCGGACCGGGGTCGCCGCGGGCGACGGGTCCCGGGCGATCCGCGAGTCTTCACCGCACCGGAACGGCGGTCGCCCCGGTGACGAGGAAGGACGGTCCGCCGATGAAGTTGGTCCTCCAGGAGTTCCTGTCGTTGGACGGGGTGTCGCAGGGGCCCGGGTCGCCGGAGGAGGACACCAGCGACGGGTTCACCCGGGGCGGCTGGCTGGTGCCGCACCTCGACGACGCGTTCCTGCGGATCGTGACGGGCTGGACCCTGGGGGCGGGCGCCTTCCTGTTCGGCCGCCGCACCTACGAGAACTTCGCCCGTGACTGGCCGGCGATGGACGACCCCGACGACCCGGTCGCCTCCCGGCTCAACGGCCTGCCGAAGTACGTGGCCACGCAGACGCTGACGACGGCCGGTTGGGAACCGACCACCATCCTCTCCGGGGACGTCGCCGCCCGGGTGGCCGCGGTGAAGGAGCAACCGGGCGGCGAACTCCAGATCCACGGCAGCGCCCGCCTCGGCGCCTCGCTGCTGGCCGAGGGACTGGTCGACGAGGTGCGGTTGATGGTCGCCCCGGTGGTCGTCGGCAGCGGACGCAGGCTCTTCCCGCAGGACGGCGCCCAGGCCGGACTGCGCCTGCTGGGCAGCGAGACCACGCCGAGCGGGGTCGTGGCCCAGGTGTACGAGCCGACCGGACGGCCCCGTTACGGCACCTACCGGGGCGGGGCGCACTCCTGAGGGAGGGGCGAGGTCGGTTCCGGGGACGACCCTCCCGGGGGCCTCTGCACCGCTCGCTGACCCAACCGGCCGCCGGGGACGTCGGCTGTCATCCCCCGGCCCGTCGCCCGCCCCGCGGGGCGTCGGCGCCGGAGGAGGGGGCGAGGACGAGGAGCGGTACGTGCCGCACCACCCGACTGCCGGTGATACCGGGGTAGTTGACCACCCGGGCCCAGGCCGCCTGCTGCTCCGGGGTGAGTTCCGGTTCGACGGCGGGTTCCTCCGCCGGCTGCCCGTCGACGGGGTCCGCGGGGTCGGCCGGGGCGCCTTCGAAGGCCGCGCGGTGGGCTTCCTCGCTCTCCCACTCCGCGAGGTTGAGGACCTCGGTGCCGTCCGCCGAGGTGTGGAAGTGCGCGGCGATCACCCCGGTACGGTCGTAGGGGTCGTGGCCGGTGGCGGCGAACATGCCGTCGGTCCAGTCGCGTTGGCGGTCCGGGTCCGCTCCGTCGAAGGTGACCGTCACGACCACCAGGCACCCCGCCGTACGGTCCTCGCCCTCGGCGCGCGGGCCGGTGCGGTAGCGGTGGTACGCACCGTGGGCGAGTCGCTCGGCGACGGGGGCGGCGGTGCGGACGGCCTCCTCGTAGGGCCCGGGACCGGTCGTCGCGGCGGTGTCGTCCGGCCAGCGCGCGTAGTGCAACAACGTGCTGCCGTCCGCTGCCGCGCAGACGGCGTACGCCGGCGGACGTCGTTCCTCGGGCTGGGCCCGCCACGCCCGGTCGACCGCCGTGAGGACGCGGGGGGTCGTCGCGGCATCGGTGCTCCAGACGGTGACGGTGACCGTGCCCGACAGGGTCAGGTCCGGGAGCGCGACGGGGTGGGGACGGTACGGCATGCGGGGGCCTCCTCTGCGGTCGAACGGCCCAGCCTGGTGCAGCAGTCGGGGTGCCGGCCACGGAATATCCGGCGTGCGCGCCGGCGCGGAACGGCTCCTCCGCGGGCGGCGCAGGGGATTCAGCCAGGGGCTCCGTCGAGGGGGCGGCCCGGGCGGACGTTCCACCGGGCGGCCCGGCCGGTGAGCTCCACCGCGGAGAGCGGCTCCACGTCCAGCCGCCAGAAGGACCGTCCGGGCAGGTCCAGGGCGTGCACCAGGGCGGCGCGGACGACGTCCGGTTCGACCACGGCGACCACCCGGCCGCCCCGCGTGGTCAGCCCGTCCAGCCAGCCGCCCACCCGGAGGCGCAGCGCGGGCAGGGACTCGCCGCCGTGCGGCGTGCCCGAGGGGTCGGCGAGCCATGCGGCCAGGGCGGCGGGTTCCTCGGCGGTGACCTCCGCGAGGGTGCGCCCGCGCCAGCGCCCCACGTCCAGGGGCTCCGGCGCGGACGCCGGCGCATCCGGCTCCGCGCCCCGTCCCGCGCCCCGTCCCGCGCCCGGCTCCGTCCCGGCGCGCAGTGCGCGGGCCGTCTCGGTGCAGCGCCCGGTGGGGGAGCGGTACCAGCGGGCGGCGGTGGGGAGCGCGGGTCCGGCCCGCAGGGCGCGGGCGAGGGCCGGCGGGTCGAGCGGGCCGTCCCCGCCGAACCTGGTCTCCCGCAGGTCCCGCCCGGCGGCGGGGGCCACCAGGGTCACTCGGGTGGTCGACATTCCGTCAGTCCTCCTCCTGCACAGGGCTGGGGAAACCTCCTCGCCCGGTCGGCGGGCGCGGGGGCGCCGTACCAGGTCACGGCCCCCTTCCCCGCTCGCACGGTACGCGGTACCTTCACGTCGCGTTCGAGACGTCACCGTGCGGTACCGGCCGAACGGGCCGGTGTCCGCCGGCGCCGCCGGCGCACGCCGAACAGCACCACCGCGCCCCACAGCCGTACCGGGCACCACGGTTCCACCCGCTGGACAACTTCATCACGTCAACGACGAGGGCACGACGGAAGCCGGTGGGAATCCGGCACGGTCGCGCCACTGTGAGCCCGTCCGCGCTCCCCGGAGCCCGCGGTACGAGCGGAGTCAGACCCGCGGCCCTCGTCCCGTGCACCACCGAACCGGGACGCGAGTTCCCCAGGAGGTCCTGCCATGGCGCAGTCCGTCGCCAGACCGACAGCCGCATCCACCACCACGCCCCCCGCCGGCGTCCCCGTCAAGCTCCCGCTCGGGCAACTCGCCCCCTGGGCGGTGTTCACCGGCGCCCTCGTCCTGGTGCTGCTCTACTTCGTCGGCGCCGAACAGGGCGCCGTCGCCCTGGTCTCGGGGGAGGGCGTCCACGAGTGGGTGCACGACGCCCGCCACCTGCTCGGCTACCCCTGCCACTGAGGGGACCGGGCCGCAACCGTGAACTCCCACACCGTCAGACGCCTGCTGGTGCGCGGCATGCTCGCGGGCCTCGCCGCGGGCGCGCTCGCCCTGCTCGTCGCGTACTTCCTGGGCGAGCCGCAGGTGGACGCCGCCATCGCCTACGAGGACGCCCACGCCGCCGGCCACGACCACGGGGCGGGCGAGGAGCCCCTGGTCAGCCGGGAGCTCCAGGCCACCGGCGGGCTCGCCACCGGCATCCTGGTGTACGGGGTCGCCTTCGGCGGGCTCGTCGCCCTCGCGCACTGCTTCGCCCTCGGCCGGATCGGCCGGTTCACCCCGCGGGCCACGGCCCTGCTGCTCTCCCTGGGCGGGCTGGTCGCCGTGTACGTCGTCCCGTTCCTCAAGTACCCGGCCAATCCGCCCGCGGTGGGCGCCGACGACAGCGTCGGCCGGCGCACCACGCTCTACCTGCTGATGCTGGTGCTGAGCGTGCTCCTCGCGGTGGGTGCGGTGATCCTGGGGCGGCGGCTGGCGCCCCGGCTCGGCACCTGGCACGCGACCGTGGCGGCGGGCGCCTGCTGGGTGCTCGCGGTCGGGCTGGCGCTCGCGTTCCTGCCGTCCGTCGAGGAGATGCCGGCGGACTTCCCGGCGACGGTGGTGTGGGAGTTCCGGCTGGCCGCGCTCGCCGTCCAGGCCACCCTGTGGACCGCGTTCGGCCTGCTCTTCGGGGAGCTCGCCGAACGGGTCCTGGCCCCCGACCGCCGGGCCGCCGCCCCGGCACCGGTCGGCTCCGGGTGAGGTGAGCGGCCCGCCGGGCGCAAGCCCCACGGGGCCCGCGGGCCGCGCGCTGCTCCGTGCGCCGGGGGCGGGCGTCAGGCGCTCTCCCCGGCGGGGGCCGGCCCCCGCCGCAGGGTGACGCCCACCAACATCCCCAGGGCGATCGCCACCATCAGCGCCACCATGCCGGCGATGTCGTGGAGGCCCTGCACCGGGTGCCCGCCCACCCACGCCTCCAGGCCGCGCAGGCCGTGCGAGCCGGGCGTGAGCACGAAGAACGCCCCCAGGTACAGCACGTACGCCGGGGGCGTGCGCTGCCGCGCGCCCAGGCCCACCGCGGTGAACGCCATCACCGCCGCCGCGAGGAAGGTCCCCGCCAGCGTGCCGAAGCCGCGCACCGCCAGCAGCTGCACCCCGTAGGTGCCCAACACCAGCAGCAGCGCCCACGGCAGGTCCCCCCGCCGCATCCCGAACACCAGCTGCACCCCGACCGCGAACACCGCCCACCCCAGCCAGCCGGCCACCGGGCCGAAGTCGGGCGCCACCGGCACGTCGAAGATCTCCCGCTGGTCGATGCCCAGCGCCGCCGCCGCCAGCACCGGCCCGAAGGCCAGCGTCACCAGGGCCACCGCCGACTGGGCCAGCCGGGCCGCCCCGGCGGTCAGCCGCCCGGCGGCCACCTCCAGGACGGCCATGGTGATGGCGTCGCCCGGGATGAACAGGAACAGCACCGGCACCATCAGCTGGATCGTCCCGCCGCTCACCCACCCCGCCCGCTCGACCCCCAGCACCAGCACCCCCACCAGCACCGAACACAACAGCGGAGCCACCCGCCCGGAGGCGCCCCGGGCCCGCACCGCCTCCATCACCAGCCCCACCACCACCCCGAGCACCCCGGTGATCCACACCTGCTGCCAGGTCGGCTGGATCGACATCCCGAACCCCACCGAGAACAGCACCGTCCCCGTCACCCGCGCCCACCCCCGGTACGGCGCCGGCGAGGCCGCGATCGCCTCCAGCCGTCGCCGGGCCTCGGCGACCGGCAGCCGCCCCGCCGTCACCTCCCGCAGCCACGGCTTCAACGCGCTCACCCGGTCGAGCTGCGGCACCTCCGGCGGCCGGGCCACCACCCGGCTCCGCCCGCCGACGCCCACCACCGCCGACTCGGCCCCCACCGACACCTCGGCCCGCGCCCCGTAGGCCGCCGCGACCGCCCGCAACCGCCGCTCGCTGCCCAGGGTCCCCTCGTACCCGCCGGCCACCAGCAGCTCCGCGAGCCGCGTCACCAGGTCGAGCACCTCGTCCCCGGACCCGCCGGCGGGCACGGGACCGTCCCCGCTGCCCTCCGGTGCCGGCTGCCCGCCCATGGGGTCAGTGTGCGGGCCGCCCGGGAGGTCGGCACGGCGTACGGGGCCGTCGGCGTGGTCGGGACGACCCCGCGACCCGCGGTCACGGCCGGGGCGCCGATCGGCCGGGAACGCACCGCCCGGCGTCCGCCGAGCACCTAGGGTGGGCCGCATGGTCGAGGAGACGCGGAACAGCCTGGACGGACGCGCGCACGTGGTCGTGCAAGCCGGACGCATCGGGGAGCTCCACCAACACCTGTCCGGCACGGAACCGTCGGCCTCCGCCGTGCCCTTCCAACTCCCGCCCGTCCGCGTCCGGTTCGAGAACCGCCACGAGGAGCGGGAACGCATCGCCCGCGCGGTGGAGGACCACCCGGAGCACGGGGGACCCCTGCTCGTCGCCCTCACCGGCATCGGCGGCATCGGGAAGACGGCGCTCGGTTTCCACGTGGCCCGCGGCCTCACCGACCGGTACCCGGACGGGGTGCTCTACGTCGACCTGGACGAGCTGCGCCGGGACGGGGTCGTGGAGGTCTCGGACGCGGTCGGGGAACTCCTGGTCGGCCTCGGCGTCTCGACCGAGTGGCTGGAGCGGTCCCTCGGCGGACGCAGCAAGCAACTGTGGAGCAGGACCCGGGACAAGCGACTCATCCTGGTCGTCGACAACGCGCGCTTCGGCACCGAGGTGGTCCCGCTCCTGCCGTCCTCGGACCACAGCCTGGTGATCGTCACCAGCCAGCACGCCCTGTACGACCTCGACGGCACCGCCGCCCTGGAGGTTGCGGTGGGCCCGCTGGCCGTGGACGACGCGGTGCGGCTGCTGGGCAACCTGGTGGACGATCCGCGGCTCGCCGCGGAACCCGCCGCGGCGAGCGAGCTGGTGCAGGGGTGCGGCGGACTGCCGGCCGCGCTCCAGGTGGCCGGCGAGTGGGTGCGCAGGCACCGCCGGCGCAGCCTGTCCCGCCTGGTCGCGGAGCTGACCGCGGAACTCGACCGGAAGGGCGTTCCCGTGGTGGAGGTCGTCTGGGACGCCGGCTACGCCGGGCTCTCCCCCGAGGCGGCCCGCCTCTACCGGCTGCTGCCCCAACTCCCCGGCCGCCGCAGCGACGAGGCGTCCGCCGCCGCCCTGGTCGGCACCGACCCCGAGGCAGCCGGGGACGCCCTGGAGGAACTGGAGTCCGCGGGGCTGCTGGAACCCCTCGCCGAGGGCTGGCGCCTGCACGACCTGCTGCGCGGGCACGCCGAGCGCCGGGCCCGGCAGGAGGACCCGGACGGCACCGAACGGGCCGCCGCCCGCCGGGCCCTGATCGGCTGGTACCGGCGCCAGGCGGCCCGCGCGGACGCGCTGGCCGCCGGCCCCCGGATGACCTTCGCGGCCCTGCCCGGGGCCGTCGCCCCCGGCGGCCCCGACCTCGCGTTCGCCGGCAAGCCCGAGGCGCTGCGCTGGCTGGACGCCCAGCGGCACGCGCTGTACGGGTGCGTCCGGCTGGCCCTGGAGGACGGCCTGTACGAGGACGCCTGGGCGCTGTGCGAACCCTTGTGGACGCACTTCCTGGACCACCCGCACCACGCGGACGCCATCGACGCGTTCCAAGCCGGGGCGGCCGCCGCGGACCGGGCCGAGCACCTGCCGGCCATGGTGCGGATGAGGTGCCAGCTGGCCCGCCCGCTGTGGGAACGGGGACGGTACGAGGAGGCCGCCGAGCACCTGCACCGGGCCCTCAACGCGGCCGGCTCGCTGGGCGACGCCCCCGCCGAACGCAGACTGGGCGCCTCGACGGTGGAGTTCCGGGGCCTGCTCAAGGCCGAGACCGGGGACTGGGCCGGCGCCGCCGCCGACTTCGAGGCGTCCCGGGCCGTCCACGAGGAGATCGGCAACGCGTACGGGGTGCTGCTCCAGACCTATCTGCTGGGGCGGACCGCGCTGCGCGGCGGGCGGCACGCGGAGGCGGTCGTCCTGCTGCGGGAGGCCCACGCCATGGCACTGGGGCAGGAACGCGAGCGGATGGGGGCCCGGGCCGGGTTCGAACTGGGCCGCGCCCTGCGGTTGACGGGCCGGCTCGACGAGGCCCGTCCGCTGGTCGGCGCGGCGCTCGACGGGGCCCGCCGACGGGGCTCCGGCACCGACGAGGTGCGCGTCCTGGAGGAGCTCGCGGAGCTGGCCGAGGCCCGCGGCGACGCCGATGCGGCCGGGGTCCACCGGGCGCAGGCCCGGCGCATCGCCACCGCCGGCGGACGGGTCCCCGACGGGGGTCAGAGCACGTAGTCGAGGTCGTCCGGCTCGGCGGGCACCAGGTGCACGCGGACGGAGAGCGGCCCGGTGTCGCACCACAGGGACCCGGGCGGGGTCCCCGCCGTGCCGGGGCCCAGCCAGGCGTGCACCGCGGAGGCCACCGCCGCCGGATCGGCGTGGGCGACGCGGCCCGCCGCGCGGTGGGGCTCCACCCGCAGGCTGAACGTTCCCGCGGTACGGCTCCGGAGCAGGGCCCGCCCGGGCGTCAGCACCGCGACCGCCGTCCGGCACCCCGGCGACTCGGCCAGGGCGTGCGCCGTCCACCCCTCCGCCGTCCACGCGGGGGTGCCGGTGCCCGCCGCGGCGTCCCGGGCGCGGCGCCACACCACCGCCGCGCTCTGCGCCGACCGGGGGTCGGCGAAGGGCAGTTCGGCCGCCAGGTGGTGCACCGGCCGGTCGGTGTGCACGGGGAAGCGCGCGACGGCGACCCGGTCACCGGCGACCCCGGTCCGCACCGCGAAGGCCCGCGGGGTGCGGGGCTGCGTGCCGGGCCGGGGGAAGGGGCGCGCCTCCAGCGGGCCGGCCGGCGGGGGCAGCCGCAGCAGCCGGTAGAGGTGCCGGCGCAGCAGCGGCAGGGCCTGCCCGGGCCGGGCGAAGGCGTCCGCGGCGCGGGCGCGGGTGTCCACCGCGCGGGCCGCCCGGAGGACGTCCGGCAGGTCCGCCGCCGAGGAGAACCGGGGGGCCGCGGCCAGCAACCGCGCCATCGGGCTGTCGGCCAGCAGCTCGCGCCCCCCGTCGTAGGCGCCGACCACCGGCCGGCCGAGCGCCGCCGCGTAGAGCGCGGTGGAACCGTGGTCGCTGACGACCGCGTCCGCCGCGACCAGCAGCGCGGCCCACTCCTCGTGCGGCCGGGCCAGGACCAGGCCCGCGCCGAGCGCCGGCGCCAACCAGCGCGACAGGTCGAACCGGCCCGTCCCGCTGTGCTCGTTGGGGTGCAGGACCAGGGCGACCTGGAAGGAGTCGTACGGCAGCGACGCGCACAGCTCGGCCGGCAAGCCGGGGCGCCGGGCCAACAGCGACTCGGGCCCCCAGGTGGAGGTGAGGACCACCAGGGTCCGCGCCCCGGTGCCCAGCGCCTCCCGGTACGGCCCCCGGCGGGGGGCCGAGGCCAACAGCCGGTCCACGGTCGGATCGCCGACCACCGCGGCCCGACGCGCCGTCACCGGGCAGTGCCGTGCCAGCCGGGACACCTGCTCCTCGTGCGCCAGCGCGTGCAGGTCCGCCCAGGGCGCGCCCCGGGCCAGCAGGTAGTGCGGGTCCAGCCCGGAGGGGACGTCGGCCGAGCCCTCGTCGGCGACCGTCTTGTTGAAGCCCGCCCCGTGCGGCAACAGCGCCCGCGGCCCGGACAACCGCCGCAACCCGCCCTTGGGGCTCGCGGCCAGCACCAGGTCGTGCCGGCGCCGGACGGCGTCCTCCCAGGCGAGGGCGCGGGCCCCGGCCCGCTCCAGCGCCGCCAGGGCCTCCACGTCGAAGTCCGAGCCGGGCACCAGGGTGAACCGGGTGACCACCCGGCTGTCCCCGTCGAAGGCGGGCAGCACGTCCAGGAGCCGGTGCAGGGCCCCCGCGGACCGCACCGCGACCAGTACGGTCCGTCGCCCCGCGGCCGCGGGGCCGTCCGCGCCGGGTGGGGCGGCCGGGAGCGGGACACGGGCGGAAGCCTGGCGCGGCATGGCCCCGATCGTAGCGGCCGACCCGCTCCGCGGACCCGGCCCGCGGCCCGGAAGGGGCGGCCCCGCGGGCGGTGTTGGCCCGCCCCCCGGCCCGGCCGACGTTGTCAGGGGGCGGACCGCTCGGCCAGGTCCGCCACCAGCAGGTCGAGGGTGGCCTCCTCGTGGACGGCGACCCCGAGCGCGGTCATCGCCGGGGCCAGCTCCGGGTCCCAGTCCGCCCCGACCGGGCTGCCGTCCAGCGGCAGTCGGGGGACGCCGCGGGCCCGGCCCTCCGCGACCAGCCGCGCGTACTCCTCGGCGCCCATCCGCCACGGCCGGGCCCCGTAGCGGCGGATGATCCGGTTGGCCAGCGCGATCCCCGGCCAGTCGAAGTCGCCGTGGTAGGCGAAGCGGCAGCCGGCGGCGGCGAGCGCGTCGAGCAGGGTGAGGACCACGGTGGCGGCACTGCCCGAGGTGCACACCAACGGTCCGGCGCAGGACGCGTCCGCCGCGGCGGCCACCACCCGCGGGTTCTCGCAGATCCGGACGACGGTCCCGGCGGGCAGGTCCGGCCGCAGGTCGAGCAGGTCCCGCAGGGTCAGATGGGTCTCGGCGTGGTGGGCGGCCCGCTCCCGCAGGGCCCGCTCCCGCCACCCGTCACCGGTGGGCCGCAGCCCGTACGTCAGCACCGTGCTGGACACCTCGTCCGGGGTGACCGAGACCAGCCGCCACAGCGCGCGGCGGCCCGCCGCGTCCTCGGGCAGCTCGACGCCGTGGGCCAGGGCGAGACCGCGCTGCACCAGCCGGGCCAGCCAGGTGCCGTCGTCCAGGCCGTGCGCCGAACCGGTCGCGGCCGCGGCGAGTTCGCCGCGGCCCCGGGGGCCGGTGCGCTGCGGACCGAGCACTTCCCCGAGCACCCGCACCGCCTGCCCGAGGGTGCGCACCGCCGCACCCTGCGCCACCCCCTTGGGCACCCCGGCCCGGCGCAGCGCCTCGCACCACCGTCCGGTCCACTCCTGCCCGGCGAGCGGGGAGGCGTCGAGGGCGGCGTCCAGCGCGGACCACACCTGCCGGCGGCGCGCCGCCTCGTCCTCGCGGGCCGCGCGGCGGTCCACCAGGGGAGGGCCCAACTCCTCCAGCACCCCCCGGAGCCCGACCCCGGCGGCCGACTCGCGCAGCCGGGCGTCGAGCACGTCGAGCCGCACCGTCACGGCGGCGCCCGTGAGGGGCCGGCCCAGCAGCAGGGACAGGTCGTTGCGTTCCAGGGCGCTCGGCGCGGCCAACCGGAGCGAACCGGCGGGCCGTACGCCGTTGCCCTCCAACCGGGCGCGGGCCGCCGCCCAGAGCCGGGCCAGCCCCGGACCCGCCAACCAGGTGCGGGTGGCCGCCGGCAGGCCGCTCACGACGACACCAGGCGCCGGTGCCGCCCGTTCCAGGTGTAGTGCAGCGTGGCCACCCCGCGCACATGGGGATCGCGCAGGCACTCGTAGACGTGCAGCGACGGGACCCCGGCCCAGTTGCCCATCAGCCGCTCGCTGGTGAGGACGAAGTCGAGGTCCAGGTCGACCAGGATGCGCCCCAGCCGGCCGTGGGTGGGCTCGTCGACCTTGGCGAAGGCGTCGTCCAACAGGATCAGCCGCGGCGCGTGCGGGGCCGACTCGGCGAGGCTGGTGAAGTGCGCGGCCGCGGCGGCGAAGAGCACCAGGTACGAGAGCACCCGCTGCTCCCCCTGGCTGAGCCCGGTGCGGCCGGTCAGCTTCCGTCGACGCCCCGGGGCCGCGTCCTCGACCACGAAGGTGTGGAACCGGAACCAGGCCCGGTAGTCCAGCGCGGTCCGCAGGTGGGCCGTGTAGCCGGCCGAGGGGTCGGCGCGGCGGGCGTCCTCGATGCGGCGTTGCAGCACCTCCCGCAGCCGTTCGGTCTGCTCGCGGGTGCGCAGGCCGGAGTGGCCGCGCAGCAGTTCCACGGCCGCCCGCACGTCGGCGTCCACGTCCTCGTCGAGCTTCCACAGCAGCTCCACGCCGAGGCCGTGCGAGGTCCGCACCGTCTTCAGGGTGTCGTTGAGGGCCGTGACCAGCCGGGTCGCCGTGACGACCTGCGTGGCGAGGTGGTCGCCGAGTTCGCCGGTCAGGAACCGTTGGAACACCTCGCTCTCCCGCTCGGTGAGCCGCCCCCGCGCCTGCGCGGACTCGACGGCGATCCGCTCCCCGACGACCGCCACGTCATGGGAACCGTGGTCGTCGAGGAGCCGGCACACCTTGATGCCGTCGCGCTCCTCCAACTGCGCGTCGTAGCCGCCCGCCAACCGGTCGCGCAGCACCGTGTGCCGCTTGAGCAGCGCGTCGTCCGACACCCGCTCCGTCGACCGGCCCACCGCCCGCGCCACCGCCTCGGCCAGCGCGCGCAGCGCACGCAGCCGGTCGCGGACGACCGCCCCCGGGTCGTCCGCCAGGTGCTCGGGCAGCGCGGACCGCGCCAGCCCCGCCCCCTTGACGACCTCCGGACGGTTGACGGCGCCGCGCAGGGCGTGACCGGTGTCGATGACCGCGGCCTCCTGCTGCGCCAACTCCTCCCGCAGGCCCCGCTCCGCCTCCTCGGCGCGTACCCGCCGGTCCCGGAGGTCGTCGTGGGTGCGCTCCGCGGCCGGCACGGCGGCGGCGCTGCTCGCGATGCGCTCCTCCACCTCCCGTTCGCGGGCCAGGACCTCCTCCTCGGAGGCGCCGATCGCCCCCTCCCGGGTGCGCAGGTCCTGTTGCGCGGTGCGCAGCCCGTCCAGGCGGAGCCGGTAGTCCCGCTCCGCCGTCAGCCGCGCCTCGCGGGCCCGTGCGTACCGTCCGTCGTCCGCCCGGCTGCCGTCGAGCCGTCCGACGGTGCCGGCGACCGCCCGGCACACCTGACCGGTGCCGCTGAGCAGGGTCGCCAGTGCGGTGCCCACCTGCTCCAGGGCGGCGGCGTCGGTGGGCAGGTCATGGGCGGTGGCGGTGGCGTCCGCCTCGGAGCGCGCCGAGACGGCGGCCGCGCGGGCCGTCTCGGCCGCCCGGGCCGCCCGGGCCGCCTTGGCGGTCAGCTCCCGCAGGGCCGCCTCGTCGGCGGCGGCCCGGCTCCAGGCGTCCGCGAGGCCCCGGGCCGGCGGGAAGGCCCGCTCGGCGAGCGCCAGCGCCCGCCGGACGGAGTCCGCCGCGGCGAGTTCGGTGCGGGCCGCGGCCGACCGCCGTTCCGCCTCGGCGAGGCGCGCGGCCGTCTCGGCGAGGGCCCGCCGCCGGGTCTCGGCGCGGACGCTCGCCCCCACGTACTCGGCGACGTCCTTGCGGTGGCGGCCGCTCAGGGCGCCCAGCCGCCAACTCCCGTCGACGTGCACCGCACTGGCGGCCCCGCCCTCCTCCCCGGCCGGGACGAGCGCCACCCCGGTCAACAGCCGCTCCACCTGCTCGGCGGTGATGCCGCAGGCGAACCGCGGGGCGGCCGGCCGCAGGGCCGCGGCCAGGGTCGCCACCCCCGGCGGCACGGGGCCCGCCCCGAGGAGGGTGTCCCGGGTGCCGGGGTCGAGGGGGACCCCGTCCGCACCGACCCAGGCGTCGAGGATGCCGCTCGCCTCCAACGCCGCCTCCAACCCGGCGCGTTCGGCGGGCGTCAGGTGCTCCGCGAAGTCCACCAGCCGGTAGAAGGGCTCCCCCCGGGCCGGGTCGCGCTCGGCGGCGCGGTGGTGCGGGGGCACCGGCTCCGGGTCGGTGCGCTCCTCCTGCTCCCGCTTCTCCCGCGACAGCCGCCCGACCTCCGCGTCCAGCCGGCCGACGTCGAGCGCCCGCGCGTCCCGGTGCCGGGTGAGGTGCTCCGCGTACGGCTCCAGCACCGCCCGCGCCGAGCGCTGGGCACGGGCGTCCGCATCGGCCGGCAACACCCCGTCGGAGGGGGCGTCGCCGTCCTCCCGGGCCACCTCGGCGAGGACGGCGTCCAGCGGGGGACAGTCGGGCCCCGCCGCGGACCGGGTGTGCGCCACCCACGCGGCGACCTCCCCGGCGTACCCCCGGCTCGCCCCGGCGACCCGCTCGCGGCTCGCTTCGAGACGCCCGGCGGCCTCCTCCGCCTCGCCCTCCAGCCGCTCCCGGTCCGCATCGGCGCCCGCCGCCGAGGCCCGGGCCCGCTCGGCCCGCGCGGCGAGGGCGGCCACCTCCCGCAGGGCCCGGGCCCGGTTCCGCACCACGGACCCGGCGTCCTCCAACTGCTTCTGCCAGGCCCGCAGTCCGGCCTCCGCGGTGCCCGCGTCCACCCGCACCACCGGCCCGTGCCGCACCGTCGACGCCGCCCCGTCCGGCCCGAGGAGCTCCACCGAGCTCGCCGCGGAACGGGCCGTGCGCGGCAGCGCCACCGCATCGCCCAGGTGCCCGGCGGGCAGCCCCGCCCGCTCCGCCAGGGACAGCAACTCCCGGTGCTCGGTGCCCAGCTCGATCAGCCGGCCCCCGAGGTCATCGACGCCCTCGGCCAGCCGCCGCGCCGCGTCCTCCTCCGCGTCGTGGGCGCTGCGCAGGGCGGTGAACGCGGTCACCGCCGTGGTGCGCAGGGCCTCCACCGTGCCGCGGCGCTCGGAGAGTTCGCGCAGGCTGCGGTAGGCGTGGCTGGCGTGCAGGGCGGCCAGGGCGGTGCGGGCGGCCCGTTCCTCCTCGCGGAGCCCCGCCAGCACGGCCCGCGCCTCCTCCTCCCGCTGGTGCAGCTCGCCGGTGCGCTGGGCGGCGTCCCCGGCCGCCCGGCGGCGCACCGAGAGGGCGTCCAACTCCCCGCTCACCTTCCGGGCCGAGGCGCGCAGCACCCCGGCCAGGTAGCCGCGGTAGTCGGTGAGGAAGGTGCGCAGCGCCTCGTCGGTGCGCTCCAGGCGGCCCAGCTCCTCCCGCACCGCGTCCAGGTCGTGGAGGTTGCGCGCCACCCGCTCGACCACCTCCTCGTCGAGGCCGGGCAGCGTCTCGCTCAGCAGCACGGCCAGACCGCCGTGCTCGATGCGGTCCCCGACCGTGGGGCGCCGCAGCCGGTGCAGCAACTGGGTCAGGTTGCGGTAGCGGGTGGCGTCGGCGATGCCGAAGAGGTCCCGCGCCACCCGGGCCCGGTGGGCGACCGGGCGCTCGGTCGCGTTCTCGGCGCCCACCACCTCCTTCAGCCGGTCGACGGGCAGCGGCTTGCCCGCCTCGACCAGGTCCAGCCCCGCGCCGACCCGCAGCGGGGTGACGAAGAAGGTCGGCACCGCCCGCTGCGTCGACCGCGAGGCGCGCACGGCGGCGCCCACCGTCAGGTACCGGGGGTCGCCCTCCTCGGTCGTCCCGCGGAACTCCACCCACAGGTAGCCGAGGCGGTTGGTCTGCTCGAACCCGTCCAACATCAGCCAGGCCAGCGTCGTCCGCCCGGTGCCGGTCGCGTCCAGCGCCCGCGCGTCGCCGTCCAACAGGTAGGGCAGCAGCATCTCCAGGGCCTTGGACTTGCCCGCGCCGTTCTTGCCGCGCAACAACAGCCGACCGTCGCCGAAGGCGAACTCCTGGCCGTCGTACTGCCAGACGTTCTGGATGCCGGCGCGGTGCAGACGGAAGCGACCGCCCGCCGGCGTCGACGGGTTCCCCGGTCGCGGCGACGGGACGGGGCCACGGGCATCGGCGGTCATATCGGCAACTCCTGCTGTACGTCGTGGTCCTCGCGGTGCGCGCCACCGGAGCGCACGGTGACGCGGGCGGCGTACCGGGCGGCGGCGGCCAGCAGCACCCAGCCCCCGCCGCCCGGCCGGGCCCCGCGGACGTCCGTCACCTGCCGCCCCGGCGGCAACTCCTCGTACCCCTCCGGCACCCCGTGGCCCTCCGCGCGCACCGGCCCGGCGGGGGCCAGCAGCCGCATCCGCGCCAGCAGCCCCAGCACGGCGTCCCGCAGGGCGCCCGGGTCCTCCAGGTAGCCGCGCTGCCAGCCGCTGCGCCCGCCGTACTCGGCGACCAGCCCGGCCAGCACCTCGTCCACCAGCCCGTCCGGCACGGCCACGCCGACGACGAGGGTCCCGCCGGTCGACGCCGTCCCGGAACCGGTGGGCCGGAGCCGCTCCACCAGCCGTTCCAGCAACAGCAGCGCGGCCTGGGCGACGGTTCCGGTACCGGGGAACCGGAGGTCCGTCAGCTCGTCCTCCGGGTCGACCAGGGCCACCCCCTCGGCGCGGATCTCCGTCTCCAGACCCAGCAGTTCGAAGAACGCCTGGGCCTCCCGGCGCTGACGGGTGCGGAGCCAGTCGCGCTCCGCGTCGGTCAGCTCGTCGAGGTGGACGACGGGCGTCTCGACCAGCATCCGGCGCACATAGGTGCGGGCACCGCCGAAGCCCGGGTCCGCCGCCCGGCGGACCAGATCGGCGCCGTCCCGGGACTGGGCGAGCGGCCCGGCCACGATGGCGCGGGCCAACTCCCGGTCCACCGTGATCAACGCCTCGCCCTCGGTCTCCTGCGCGAGGGCGCTCACCCGGCCGTGCGTCTCCACCAGCACGCCCCACTCCACCAACTGGCGCAGCGCCGCGACCAGCGTCCGCTTCCCGGCCGCCCGACCCGTCTCCTCCAGCTCGACCTCCGCATCGGCCGCCGCGGCCCGCACGTCCGCGACCAGCTGCGACAACAGCATCTGCTCGGGCGCGGTCACCAGGACCGACAGCGCCAGGGCGAGGCAGGCGTAGGTGCGCGGGGTGAAGGGCGTGCCGGTGGACCGCAGCAGCTGGTGCCCCGCCCGCGGCCCCAGCCCGGCCTTGAACAGCCGCGCGTAGGAGCTGTCGACCACCAGGCGGTAGCCGAGCACCTGCTGGAACCGCTTGCGCAGCCACTCGGCGTGCCGGCGGACCAAGGGGAACACGTCGGCGTGCGGACCGCTCGACGAGACCAGCGGATGGGACAGCAACAACCGTGCGGCGGACCGGCGTTCGGCCGCCACCGCCACGTCGTGGGCCGAGGGGATCGTCATGACGCACCCGCCCCCACCGGTGCACCCGGTTCGGCCGGGTTGATCGGCCCCTCCGGTCCGGCCGTCCGGTCGACGGTCAACTCCAGGTCGTCCAGGAGCAGATCGCCGTCCGCCGCCCGCAACAACGTCCGGGCGCCCGCCGTCCGGTGCACGGCGAGCCGGACGCCCAGGTCGGCGTCCTCGCTCCGCGCCGCCTCCAGCCCGAACCCGGCCGCCCCCTCGGCCCGTCGCCCGAGCCGTGCGTTCCCGAGCGCGGTGGCCAACAGCTCCAACAGCAGGTCCAGCGCCGCCGAGGTCAACCGCACCTCCTCGAACCGGCCCGAGGCGCTGCACAGTTCGTCCGCCGCCGCCCGCCTGGCCGCCGACCGGGCCCGGGCTGCCCTCCGCAGCCGTTCCTTCTGCGCCGAGTGGTCCTCCACCGCCGCCGTCCGCCCCCGCTGCGCCCGGCTGCCCCGCTCGCGCAGCGCGACCGGGACCTCGACCACCGGTCCCGTCCACCACCCGGTGTGCGCGGGCAGCACCTCGTCGGTGGCCGGCGGCACGCCCAGGTGACGGGCGCCGTACAGGCCGAAGGCGGCCACCGCGATGTCGTGCGCGTCCTCGGGGGCGGCCCCGTCGAACCACTGCGCCAACCGCAACAGGTCCCTGCGCCGCGACATCTCCCCGGTGGCCGAGCGCAGCATCCGCTTGGCGTTGGCCAACAGCGACTGGAGCGCCCGCAGCGTGGCCTCCCGCAACTGGTCGACCTGGCTGCCCTGCCCGTCCAGATCGGTGAACCAGCCGCGCAGCCCCTCCCAGTCGGCCAGCTCCCGCCCGCGGCTGCGCTGCACCCGGCCCTCCGGACCGCCGTCCCCCTGCGGGGAGAGCCCGGTGAGCCCCTGGGCGTGCGCGTCCACCTGCGCCAGCAGCTCCGGCAGCCGCGGCCACAGTGCGTCCAGGGCCGCCGAGATCCGGGGCGCCCGGAAGGACACGTCCTCCGTGATCGCCTCCACGTAGTCCAGGAGCAGTTCCTTGAAGCCCTGGTACTCGGCGCCGTCCAGGTCGTACCGGGCGAGCACCTGCCCCAGGTAGGCGTAGAAGTCCCGCACCGAGTCGGCGAACCCGGCGAACTGCACGAACAGCGTGCTGATCCGCTCCAGCCCGTCCTGCGGGGCCACCCCACCCGGCTCCGCCGCCGCCCCGGCCAACTCCCGCAACCCCCGCTCCACCAGCGCCAACAGCTCGTTGCTCACCTCCCGGGCGGCCTCGGCCTCGGTCAGCACCCCGTCGGCGTCCCGCTGGATCCGCTCGCCCAGCCGCGACAGCTGGTACCGCGCCCGGGACCGCTGGTACTCGGTGATGCTGGACGCCCGCACCGTGTGGTTGCCGCGCAACAGGTTGCCCCAGCGCTCCAGCTGCTCCAGCCGCCCGGTCAGCGCATCGGCGTCCAGCCCGGCCCCCGCCCCGCCGGCGCCGCGCAACTTCGCCAGGACGTCCGGCACCGCCAGGTCCGCCAGCAGCGTTCCGCAGAAGACCCGCATGATGGCCAGGTACTCCAGCCGCTCCGGCGCACTGAGGTACGCGTACGCGTCCAACCGCCGGCGCTGCGCCTCGTCCTGTCCGGGCGCCGGTGGTGCACCTGCTGCGGATTCGTCCATGCCCGAGAGGTTACGTGCAGTGTCCGGACGGTGCTGCCGAGTGGCTGGAAATGCTCCGATCGCGCCGGGGCGGGGCCGGGGTTCGCCCACTCCGTCGGACCGCGCCCGGGCGGCGGCGGGGTGCCGGGTCCGGGCTCCGGTCGTTCGAACGGGGCGGCAACACGGAGACCTGCGCCGGCGCCGGATCCGCCTGACGATCAACCGGCTCCGATGCAGGCTTTGTCGAGAGGTCGCCGGCGCGCGAGGGTCGCCTTCGGCACGTGGCAGGGTTCGTGCGGATCGCCCGCGTCCCCTCTGATGCGCGGTGCATCGACCAGCGCGGGGCGTGGCGTGCTGCATGTCACGCTTCGCGATGACCTTCCGCCTCGACGCCGGTCATCCACTCAGCACGGTCTCGCCCCGTTGCCAGTGCCGTGCCCCGCACGGCCGTGCGGTGGACCCTCAGCAGCGGCATGCTGGCGGGCCCGCTGTTCCTCACGGCCAGACTCGTCCAGGGCTTCGCGCAGAGGCGTGCCGGGAGAACCTGCCGCCCGGGGAGGGGGCCGCGGGGATCGTGCTGGGCGACTTCAACATCTTGGAGCCCGACCACACGCCGCAGTACAGGTTCTTCCAGGAGTTCGAGTACGGCTTCTACCGCTGGCTCGGGGAGGGGGGACACGGACGCCTTCCGGGCCCTGCACCCGGACGCGCTCGAATACTCCTGGGTGGGCCAGTGATCCGCCGGTTGCTGGCGATCACTGCACGAGACGCGTTCTCCACCATCCGCCCATGATCAACCATCAAGAGCTCAGCACCTCACCCGCCAACCATGCACGAGCTCGTTAGCCGTCGTCACGGACGAGCTTGCTCATCTGGCCGAACTGCTCGACGCCCTCGCCGCCGAAGCCGACGAGCGGACGATCCACGAGTATCGCGCCCTCCTCCAGGAGCGTTCGAGCAGTCAGCCCGTCTGAGCTCCGCGATGACCTGCCGTGCCCTGTGCCGGGCGGGTTCGATCCGGGGGTCCTCCGGGTGGGCGTCCGGCCCGAGGATCTTCGAGGCCGCGAACAGCGTCATCAACCCTGCCGTCCCGGCTCTCGAAGTCGTGCCGCCGTTCGCTCCGTACGCGGTCGGCGAGGGCCGGGACTGAGAGGGAGGCGGCCCACGGAGTGGCGGCGTCGAGGCCCTGGGGGGGCGTTGCCCCAGTCCTCCCAGTCGGAGGGGGAGAAGACAGGCACGCTCATGTTGGCCCAGTTCAGGTCGGCGTGCGCCGGCATCCACCGTTCGACGGTCGTGTCGATCTCCTCGAGGAACACACCGCGGATCGACTCGGTGACCAGATCCTGCGTGATCGTGACGGTGCCCGGAGTGGCCACCCTCCGGCTGGTGTTCCGCGCGAGCGCGTCCAGTCCGAAGGCCCGCCACCACTCCTCGGACAGCGTGGGCTCCTCGCTCAGTACGGCGGTCCCGATAGGCTCGCCGGGAAGGAGCTCAGTCTCGTCGGCCCGGCACATCACCGGCTCGTCCGCGTCCCGCCAGACCACACACCCCTGCCACCTCGGCGGAGTGACTCCCTCCAGCCGGGCAGCGCTCTCCGTACCGTTCCATCCCTGGTCGGAGATCTTGTTGAGCGGGCGACGCTCCACCCGTACCCAGGTATCGCGATCGGCCCGGACGCCGACCGACCGGCGCTTGCGCACCACTGTGCCCGGATCCAAGCGTGTCTGAAGGGAGTGCTCGACGCGATCAAGAAGCTTGTTGGCCGGCTCGACTCGGAGGTCAACAGCGCGAACAACGGAGACCGAGTGCGTCATGCGGGTCCCGTAGCAACGCGCTGCGGTGCTACGGGGCTGCGGCTGGTGTAAGAGCTGCACCCGAGGGGGCGGATGCCTATCCGACCTCTCGAAGCACCCGTCCTTGTGCTTGGTCCGGTGGGTTCTTTCCCTTCTCCCGCCCTCTGAAGCCGAAGCGCGTAGCGCGATCATCTCCGGACGGTCGTCCCGCTGGAAGAGATATCCCGGCTCGTCGGGCACTCCGGGGCGGCTGCGATCGAGGAGATCTACCGGAGGGAGATCCACCCGGTGATCCAGACCGGAGCCGTCGTTATGGACGGGATCTTCGGCACGTTGCCGCCCCCGAGGCGGAAGTCACGCAAAAAGGTCAGGATCTACATCTTGACTGTAGATGTAGATCCTGACCTCATACGTAGCTGTCGGGGTGGCGGGATTTGAACCCACGACCTCTTCGTCCCGAAGCAACTTGGGCGGGGGTGCTGCCTTGGGCCGGCGCGAGTCTCACCTGCGCTGATGGTCCGCAGACGTTCGCGCTCGTCCGCCGTTGTGCGTGGGCGTTGTCACGCAGTTGCTGAGGTTGAACTCGTGATGTCGTGCTGCTGATCAGGCGGGTCTGATGGTCAGGCCGGTCTCGGCGAGGCACCCGTCTATGAGGTGGCTGCGGTACTGGATGTGACGTAGACCGCGTCGTATGCGCTGGACGAGGTGTTCGGGGGTGTTGAAGGCGACGTTGGAGAGCCAGCCGCGTCGCAGAAGGGACCAGATCCCTTCGACGGGGTTGAGGTCGGGTGCGTAGGGCGGCAGGTAGTGGATGGTCAGCCAGTCCTGGACTGCCGCCCATTCCCACAGGCCGGAGGCTTTGTGGACGTTGAGGTTGTCCCAGACGAGCACGACCGGGCCGCCGAGCTGCTGATGCGCGGCGATCAGCAGGTCCCGGTAGTCGCGCCAGGAGAAGCTCTTGCGTCCGTCGCGCTGACCGTCATCCCGGCGCGGCCGGTAGATCAGCCGAGACCGTTGACCGGGTTTGTAGCAGGTCAGCGCAGCGATGGATATCCGTCTGCGGGAACGGCCGCGGACTCTCACCACCGGGGTCCTGCCGCGCTGGGACCAGGTCTTCGCCTGCGGCGGCGTCATGGAGAATCCGGCTTCGTCCTCGAAGACGATCCAGGCTCCACGGGCCGCCGCGAGCCTTCCGCGCAGGGCCACACCTCCCGGGCCCACCCGGCCACCGTCTCGTCGTCCCGCTCCATCGCGCGTCGGGCTGGGACCTGGCAGGACCAGCCGTTGCGTACCAGCAGCTTCCGAACGCCTTGAATCGTGTAGGTTAGGTGGAAGCGCCGGCCGATCACCGTCTTGACCCGCGCCAGCGTCCACCGCTGGTCCTCCCAGCCGGGACCTGTCCCCGAGTGGTGGACACCTCTGAGCCCGCCCCGGCAGGGGCCGGGTAGGAGGCATCTTTTATGGTGATGAAGGTCTACTCGCCCGAGTTCAAGGCGGACGCTGTCGCGCTGTACCTGTCGGACCCGAGCCACACCTTCGAGGGCATCGGCAAGGATCTGGGGATCAGCCGGGAGACGCTGCGCAACTGGGTGCGGGCCGAGCGGGCCCGCCGAGGTGAGAGCGGCACGACGAGCACGAACACGAAGGACGTCCCGGTGAGCGAGGCCACGAGGCAGGACCTGGAGGCCGAGATCGCGGCCCTGCGAGCGGAACTGAAGAGCGTGCGCAAGGAGAACCAGAAACTGGCCACTGAACGGGACATCCTGCGCAAGGCGACGAAGTTTTCGCACAAGAGATGACCTGGTGACCAGCCGCTTCCAGTTCGTCGAGGACCACCACCGCGCCTGGGGCGTGAAGCGGCTGTGTCAGGCGCTGGAGGTCGCCCGCTCAAGCTTCTACAAATAGCGGGCCGGCCGCGCGGCCCGCGCCGCGCGCGAGCGGGCCGACGCGGCGCTTGCCGAGCGGATCCGGGCCGTGCACGCCGAGTGGGACGGCACCTACGGCCGGCCGAGGATCACCGCCGAGCTGCACGGCGACGGTGAGCGCGTGAACCACAAGCGCGTCGGACGGGTGATGCGGAAGTACGGCATCACCGGGCTGCGGCTGCGCAGGCGCCAGGTCACCACGGTGCCCGAACCGTCCGCCACACCGGTGCCCGACCTGCTGGGGCGCGACTTCACCGCGAGCGCACCAAACACGAAGTACGTCGGCGACATCACCTACCTGCCGGTGGGCGACGGCGAGTTCCTGTACTTGGCGACCGTGATCGACTGCTTCTCGCGCCGCCTGGTGGGCTGGTCGATCACCGACCACATGCGCACCTCGCTGGTCACCGACGCGCTCCGGGCAGCCACTCAGGTCCGCGGCAGCCTATCCGGCGCCGTCTTCCACAGCGATCACGGAGCCCAGTACACCTCTCATGAATTCGCCGGTGTCTGCGCCGAGTTGGGAGTGCGGCAGTCCATGGGAGCGGTCGGCACGAGCGCGGACAACGCGCTCGCCGAGTCGTTCAACGCGCCCCTCAAACGCGAGACGCTCCATGGTGCCCACCATTTCGACGGGGCCCGCGCCTGCCGCCTGACGGTCTTCCGCTGGACCACCCGCTACAACACCCGCCGACGGCCCTCGGCAAACGGACAGCGGGCACCGATCGTCTACGAACAACAGTCAGCCACCCTGACACTTGCCGCATAACGACACGAACGGGTGTCCACCCTCCAGAGACAAGGCCCCAGTGCCCGTGGGCTGGTGCTACCCGGGTGATGCCCAACACGGATGCCTCCGCACGAACATCATGTGGAGGTGCCCGTGTCCCATCCGGAGATCTACTCCAGCAGAAGCTCAACTGCATGGACCATTCTGCGGAAGGACCTGCTCCTTGTCTGCGCGGCGCTCAAATCGATCAGTGCGGAGAACTTCGCTTGATGGAGCGTCTCCTTGTAGGACTCGTTCATCATGGCTTCCAGTTGGCTCTTGGCGCCTCGCCTGGCCTCTGGGTCCGCAGGTGCCGATGCGTTGTCGTGGACTGCTGGGTGACTGCGGAGAGACTCAGCTGCCGCGAGGAACCAGGCTTCGTATTCATGGCGAGCGATCACTATTTCCACGGGGACGGCTACAAGGCCGGGCTCTGGGGCCAGCTGGCGGGCAAGCTCAACTGGGCAGCGGATGTCGCTGTCATCCCCATCCCTCAGCACGAGGACGCCGCCGCGTCCTTTGACACGCGTGGCCTGCACGCGCACAGCCTTGGCCAATTCATCAGGTTTTCGCATTTTGCCGGAGTCGAGACGGAACGGTGGGGCGACCTCTGTCCAAGTTCCACACAGCTCGATGGCGATGCGCGAGATGAGTTCGCGCACTGCTTGGACCTCGCCATGACCTTCCACGATTGGGGCCACGATTGGGGTGAGTGTCACCGGCGCACCCCCGATTTCGACTCCGCGGCGGCAGCGGGAAGTAGTTGGTCGTTTCGGAGGAGCTCTCCCGGGGTGTAGAGATGTTCCCGAAGCGCTAGCACTCCTGCTTCATCCAGCTGGCCGATCTTGGTTTCTCCGGCGATGGAACGCACGGCTCGAAGCTCGGACAAGTCGAAGTCGTGGCGATCGAGAAGATCTGGGCTGTGGCTGGTGACGATGACTTGACGGCGTTCGCTTGCATCGCGCAACGCGTCGAGGAGCACGCCTGCTGCCGCTGGGTGCAAGGCGCTCTCCGGCTCCTCGATACCGACTGTGCTGAGGGTGCTGCCTGTGCCAGCGAAGAGTGAGACGAGTACGCCGAGTGCACGTAGCGTGCCGTCGGAGACAGACTGTGCCTGAAAGCGCCAAGGGTTCTTGGCTCCTGGTACCTCCTGTGCAAACTCCAGGGTCTCCCAATTTCCCAGTTCAGAGCGGGCTACGCCATGCATGCCGGGGACGATCAGTTGCAGGTAGCTCTCGATGCGAGCTTTGTCCTCCCGGCCCCGCGTGCTGCGCTGTAGTCGGTGAAGAACGCTGGCGATGTTGGAGCCATCGCGGTGCAGGAACTCTCCTGAATCAGGTGTCTGAGGCTGCCGTATCACGTCTGGGTTGAGGCTGAAGACGCTGATGCCGGCGAGTCCGTCGTAGACAGGGCGGAAGGCCTCAAGTCCGGCAGCGGTGACCAGATACAGACGCTGCTCGCTTACTGGAGGCATGACCGGCTCGGTCTTGCTTGTCAGTACGCCATTTTCGACGCGGAACCTAGCATCGACGTGAGTTCCTTGCTCCTCTTCCGCGTCATACCAGACGGTGCAGTGCTCCCGGGAGATGCGGAAGCCGCCACCCTTGACTGCGCCGACTTCGAAGCCGTACTCGCCCTGGTAGTCCGGCCCTCGGAACTCCAGATCGATCGAGAAGTGGGTTGGATGCCCTGTCGACCTTCTGCGCACCTCGGCCACACCCCCGCGGCTTCGCAGAGCCTGGTCGAGAGAGGTCTGCAGAGACTCGGAGAGCAGTCGCAAGGCGTCGAGGAAGTTGCTCTTACCCGAACCATTCGGACCGACGAGTAGCAACAGTCTGCCCAGCTCGACGTCCGCCGCGGCGATGCTCCGGTAGTGCTTCAGCCGTACGCGAGTGAGCGAGAAGTAGTTGTCCTGCATGTGATCAGTTTGGCAGCAACATGGCGAGTCACACGCGGATTACTTGAAGCGGCCCCACCGCCGGCATGTGCCTCAACGAGGGGGCTCACGCTTCTTTGGGAGCCCCCTCGCCGACGTCGGCTCCCAAACGGCTCCCAAGGCGACCCCGGAAACCATTCAGGGGCCTGACCCGCTCTCGCGGATCAGACCCCTGACCTGGTCTTACTGGCTGTCGGGGTGGCGGGATTTGAACCCACGACCTCTTCGTCCCGAACGAAGCGCGCTGCCAAGCTGCGCCACACCCCGATGTCCCCGCGCTGCGGCGACGTCGCTTACTTTAGCCCACCGGCGGCCGGAGGCGAAATCCGCTTCCTCGGCCCCGGTGGGCCCCGTCGGCGCGGGTCAGGGGGCGGGGACCAGGGTCAGGAGGGAGACCTCCGGGGGGCAGGCGAAGCGGACGGGGGTGTAGCGGCTGGTGCCGCAGCCGGCGGAGACGTGGAGGTGGGCGGTGCGTCCGCCGGCGGTGTGGGTGGAGAGGCCCTTGACCCGGTCGGTGTCGAGGTCGCAGTTGGTGACCAGGGCGCCGTAGAACGGGATGCACAGCTGGCCGCCGTGGGTGTGGCCGGCGAGGACCAGGGGGTAGCCGTCCTCGGTGAACGCGTCGAGGGCGCGCAGGTACGGGGCGTGGACGAGGCCCATCGAGAAGTCGGCGGAGGGGTCGGGGCCGCCGGCGACCTCGGCGTAGCGGTCCCGCTTGATGTGCGGGTCGTCCAGGCCGGTGAGGCCGATGCTCACGCCGGTCGGGCCGATCGGCAGCTTGAGGGTGCCCCGGGTGTTGGTGAGGTCGAGCCAGCCGGCCTCGTCGAAGCCATCCCGCAGCCGTTCCCACGGGTTGTGGACGACGCCCACGGCGGGCGGGTTGCCGTTGAGGCCGTGCTGGCCGCGGACCTTCTCGACCAGGTACCGGCCGGGGTTGCGTAGGGTCGGGCCGTAGTAGTCGTTCGAGCCGAAGACGTAGGCGCCGGGGAACTCCAGCAGCGGGCCCAGGGCGTCCAGGACCTCGGGGACGGCCTCCGGGTCCGACAGGTTGTCGCCGGTGTTGATCACGAAGTCGGGCCGCAGGCCGGCCAGCGAGCGCAGCCACCGCTGCTTCTTGCGCTGGCCGCTCACCATGTGGATGTCCGACACCTGGAGCACCCGCAGGGGGCGCATGCCCCGGGGCAGGACGGGGACGGTCACTCGTCGGAGGCGGTACGAACGGGCTTCGAAGCCCGCCGAGTAGAGCAGACCGGCGGCGCCGACGGCCGCGATTGAGAGGGGCACTCCATAACGCGCACGCATGTCCCCATCGTGTCAGACTCGAACATCTCGTTCGCAATCGGTGTGATCATTCGGCCGCCGGTCCGGAGCGGGGGTTCCCCGGCGGGACCGCCGCCAAAACGGTGGGCGTTCCGCGGTGCACGCCTGCGACACTCTCCCCATGACCACGCTCAAGTCCAAGCTCCAGGCGGACCTCACCGCCGCGATCCGGGAACGCGACGAACTGCGCTCCGCGACGCTCCGGCTGACCCTCACCGCGATCACCAAGGAGGAGGTCGCCGGCACCCGGGCCCGCGAGCTCTCCGACGACGAGGTGCAGAAGGTGATCGCCCGCGAGGCGAAGAAGCGGCGCGAGGCCGCCGATGCCTTCGCCCAGGGCGGGCGGGCCGAGCAGGCGGAGCGGGAGCGGGCGGAGGGCGAGGTCCTCGCCGGGTACCTGCCCAAGCAGCTCACCGACGAGGAGCTGCGGGGGATCGTGGAGGAGGCCGTGGCGCAGGCCCGTGCGGAGGGCGCCGAGGGGCCCCGGGCGATGGGCCAGGTCATGAAGATCGTCAACCCCAAGGTCGCCGGGCTCGCGGAGGGCGGTCGGGTGGCCGCCCTGGTCAAGCAGCAGCTCGCCGGCTGAGCTGCGGTTCCGTCACCGAGGACGGACATCGGGGCGCTTCCCCCACCTCTCCGGGTGGGGGAAGCGCCCCGATGTCGTGGAGCGCGGTGGTGGCGCGGGTCAGTCGCCCTCGCCCTCGCCGCCGCCGAGCGCGCCGGGCCTGCCGCCGGGGTTGCCCGGGAGGCCACCGGGGGTGCCGCCGGGACCGCCCGGGTTGCCGGTGTTGCCGCCGCTCGGGTTGCCGGGGCCGCCCGGTCGGCCGTCACCGGTGCCGCCGAGGAGTCCGCCGATCAGTCCGGTGTCCGGTCGGCCGTCCTCGCGGTCGCCGTCCCCGTCCCCGTCGCCGTCCTCCTCGCCCTCGGGCTTGGGCTTGGGGGCGTCGGGGATGTTCACCAGCTTGAAGCCGGGTGCCGGCTTGTCGGCGAGGGCGCCGCCCATCGCGTCGCGCCAGATGGGGCCGGGGACCTGACCGCCGAAGACCTTGTCGTGGTACCGGCCGCCGATGGTGATGTTGACCATCCGCTGCTCGTGGGCCGGGTCGCCGACCCAGACCGCGCCGGCCGCGTTCGGCGTGTACCCGACGAACCAGGCCGCGTAGCGGAAGTCCGTGGTACCGGTCTTGCCCGCGCTGGGGCGGGAGCCGAGGCCGGCCTCCTGGCCGGTGCCGTCCTCGACCACGCCCTTCAGCAGGGTGTTGACGGTGTCGGCGGTGCGCTCGGACATCGCCCGGGAGCACGTGGTCTTGGGCACCGGGAGGGACTTCTTCTCCGCGTTGGTGATCGACTGGATGGCCACCGGGGTGCAGTAGGTGCCGCGGGCCGCGAAGGTGGCGTAGCCGCTCGCCATGGCCAGCGGGGACACCTCCTGGGTGCCCAGGGCGATCGACGGGGCCTGGGCCATCTTGCCGCCGTCCGCCCGCTGGACGCCCATCTGCCGGGCGAGGGTGGTCACCGGGCAGATGCCGATGTCGCTGATCAGCTCGACGTAGTAGGTGTTGACCGACTTCGCGGTCGCCTCCTTCATGTCGTACGGGCCGACCTCGGCCTCGTTCTCGTTCTCCAGGTCCTCCTTGGACAGGTTCACCCAGTTCTTGCCGCCGCAGGTGGCCACCGGGCTGGGGTAGTCCATCTGGTAGGGAGAGTCGTAGACCTTGGTGGGCGGCGTGCCGTTCTCTATGGCCGCCGCGGCGACGATCGGCTTGAACGTCGACCCGGGCTGGAAGCCGGCGCCGCCGCCCATGTCCTTGTCGACCGAGAGGTTCAGCACGGTCTCGCCCTTGCCCAGGCCGTACGGGCGGGACTGGCCCATGGCGAGGATCTTGCCGGTGCCGGGCTCCACGATCGTCATGGCCGTGGCGACCTTGTCGCTCTGGTAGACGTGCTTCTTGATCGAGTCCTGTACGGACTCCTGCGCCTTGGGGTCCATGGTGGTGCGGATGGTGAGGCCGCCCCGGTTCCAGATCTTCGCCCGGTCGGCCTTGGTCTTGCCGAAGGTGGGGTCGGTGAGGAAGACGTTGCGCACGTAGTCGCAGAAGAAGCCGCCGCCGTTGACGGCGGTGATGCAGCCGTTCTGCGGGCGCTTCACCTTGAGGCCCAGCCCCTTGGCCTTGGCCCGGTCGGCCTCCGCCTGGCTGATCTCCCCGACCTCGGCCATCCGCTGGAGCACGACGTTGCGGCGCTTGGTGGCCTCCGCCTCGTCGTTGATCGGGTCGTACCGGCTGGGGGACTGGACGATGCCGGCGAGCAGGGCGGCCTGGGCGACGTCCAGGTCCTTGGCCGGGACGGAGAAGTAGCGCTGGGCGGCGGCCTCGACGCCGTACGCCTGCTGCCCGAAGAACGTGATGTTCAGGTAGTTCTCCAGGATGCGCTTCTTGCCCAGCTCCTCCTCGACCTGGATCGCGTACTTCAGCTCGCGGACCTTGCGGCCGACGGTCTGCTGGGTGGCCTGGGCGACCTTCGTCGGGTCGTCGCCGGCCTCCTCGACGAAGACGTTCTTCACGTACTGCTGGGTGAGGGTGGAGGCGCCCTGGGCCACGCCGCCGCTCTGGGCGTTCTCGTTCAGCGCGCGCAGGATGCCCTTGGCGTCGATCGCCCCGTGCTCGTAGAAGCGGGAGTCCTCGATCGCGATGATCGCCTTCTGCATGTGCGGCGAGATGTCCTTCAGCGGGACCACCGTGCGGTCGCGCGAGTAGACGGTCGCCAGGTGGCCGCCGCCGGCGTCCAGGATCGTGGTGCGCTGGCTGAGCGGGGGCCGCTTCAGGTTCGCGGGGATCTCGTCGAACCCCTCGACCGAGCCCTTGGCCGCGAGGCCCACCACTCCCGCGGCGGGCAGCGCGATTCCGGCCAGCACCACTCCGGCGAGCACGCTGACACCGAGGAACTTGGCGGCCTGTTGCGTGGGAGACAGTCCACCGCCCGAGCGCTTGTTTGGCATGGGGGCAGCCTAATCCGTAGTGATGAGCATTCCGTAGGAGCGGGGGGTCCTCGGAGCGTTCGCGTACCGGACCGTGACGTCCCGGGCGGAGCGGCCCGGCCCGGCCCGGCTCGCGGGGGCCGCGCCCGGGCCCGTGCCGGTGCGGCGGGGCGCCGCCGCGGGCCCCGGCGGGAGTCGGTTGCCGGGGCCGGCGGCGGCTCCGTGCGGGTGACGGGACGGTGGCGCGATGACGCCGGACGGCGCCTGGCGATTCGCCGGACAGGCCCACATGCCTTGGCCTAAGCTTCTTACTACTGTCACGGCAGCGCGGCCGGACGCCCCACCCCACGGATGGTCAGGAACCCCCTGCCGTCGCGGAGTTGTTCCGCGGTGCGGAGGTGGTCGCGGGAAGTGCCGGGCAGTCCAGCGGCGCCGGCCCGGGTCCGTCGACCGAATCCGCCGCCCGTGTCCTGCGGTGTCCGAGTTGGCCTACGTCATTCGTCCTGCTTCGCGGCCTGCATCACGTATGTCGCGGCGTCACTCCGTTGGGTGATCTGCCGCGTACGCATAGTCCGTTCGGGCCATTCAAGATTGGGCCCGAAGGGGGTGTTGCGCTGTGCCAGCCTTCCGTAACGTCCTCAACTGGCGGCGGTGCATATGCCGCTGCCGCCGTGGGGGAGCCTCGAATTCGGGAGAGGACGGCGCCAGTATGGGCTGGGTAACCGACTGGAGTGCGCAGGCGGCCTGTCGCACTACCGATCCGGACGAACTATTCGTACAAGGAGCAGCGCAGAACAGGGCCAAGGCGGTCTGCACCGGGTGTCCGGTGCGCACGGAGTGCCTGGCGGACGCGCTGGACAACCGCGTCGAGTTCGGCGTCTGGGGTGGCATGACCGAGCGGGAGCGCCGTGCGTTGTTGCGCAGGCGGCCGACGGTCACGTCCTGGCGCAGACTGCTGGAGACCGCGCGCACGGAGTACGAACGCGGGGTGGGGCTGTTGCCCGTGCACCTCGACGACGTGCACCTCGATGAGGTGGAGGCGGTGCGCGAGATGGGCGAAGCGCCCGTGCCGTACGAGAGTTACGCGGCCGTCGGGTAGACCGCTCCCGGGGAGCCGGGTGCTCGCACGGGCCGGACGCAGGGGTCCGTGAGGACGGATCGCCGGTCCGGGTGTCACTCGTTCGAATGACGTCGTCATGGGTGTCGCTCCGTCAACACATGGACGTGCAGCGGCGATCCGTGCTAGGGCGTTCCGAGTGCGGTGGCGTCGGTTGCGCGATGGTGGCCGGTGACGCCTTGCGCACGGGCGTGAACCGACCGTGCCTGCACCGGAACTGTCGGGGCGTGAGGCCCGAACGGGGACGTCCTGCACAGGAGGACGCCGTCCCCGGGTGCGGGGTTGCTCCGGCCCGGCGCATTCATCCGTCCGGACGCACGGCTGGGCCCCCGTCGTTCCCCGTTGCCTCAGTCCCGCGGTGGCCGGGTGCCGGCGGCGGGTGTCGTTCCCCCGCCGTCGTCCTGGGCGCCGGCGGCGGCCAGCCGTGCGCCGATGTCGCGCAGGCCCGAGAGGTCGTGCACGTCGCCCGGCAGCGCGGCCACCTCGGCGACCGGCACCTCCGGGTGGAGCGCGGTGAACCGGTCGCGGGTGCGCTGCTCGCGGGCGAGCAGCCGCATGCGTTCGGCGTGCAGGCGTAGCAGGCCGACGGCGAGACGGTCGGATCCGTGCGGGCCGGTCGGCTCCGGCCGCGCGGGGGGCTGGAGGCGCGCGGCACGCGGGCTGGGGGAGCCGGGGAGCTCGGGGGACGCCTCGGGAGCATCGTCGCTCCGCAGTCCAGTCTTCCCGCCCTCCTGATCGACAATGCCGGGCCCGGCAAGATTTTCTTTGCCCGCCCGCTGCCCGTCGCCCCGCCCGGCCCCGGACAGGGTTTCCGCCGCGGCCAGTGCCCGTTCCGCGGAGAGGTGGGCCGCCTCGCTGCCGTGCACCCGGTTGAGGACCAGGCCGGCGAGCGGCATGCGGTCGGCGGCCAGCCGCTCGACGAAGTACGCCGCCTCGCGCAGGGCGTCCTGCTCCGGGGCCGCCACCACGAGGAACGCCGTACCGGGTGCCTGGAGCAGCCGGTAGGTGGCGTCGGCCCGGGTGCGGAAGCCGCCGAACATGGTGTCCATGGCGGTGACGAAGGTCTGCACGTCCCGCAGCAGTTGACCGCCGAGCAGCTTGCCGAGGGCGCCGGTCATCATCGACATCCCGACGTTCAGGAACTTCATCCCGGCCCGGCCGCCGACCTTCGCCGGGGCCATCAGCACCCGGATGAGCTTGCCGTCCAGGAAGGAGCCGAGCCGCCCCGGTGCGTCCAGGAAGTCCAGCGCCGACCGGGACGGCGGGGTGTCCACGACGATCAGGTCCCACTCGTCCCGTGCGCGGAGCTGCCCCAGCTTCTCCATCGCCATGTACTCCTGCGTGCCCGCGAAACCGGCCGACAGGGACTGGTAGAAGGGGTTCGCCAGGATGGCCGCGGCCCGTTCGGGATCGGCGTGCGCCTCGACTATCTCGTCGAAGGTGCGCTTCATGTCCAGCATCATCGCGTGCAGTTCGCCGCCCGCCGCCTCGTCCACGCCCTTCACCCGGCGCGGGACGTTGTCGAGCGCGTCGATGCCCATGGACTGCGCCAGTCGGCGGGCCGGGTCGATGGTGAGGACGACGACCCGGCGGCCCCGCTCGGCGGCCCGCAGCCCGATCGCGGCCGCCGTCGTCGTCTTGCCCACGCCGCCGGCTCCGCAACACACCACGATGCGGGTGCGCGGATCGTCGAGCAGGGGGTCCACGGCGAGGACGCCCCCCTCGCGTCCGGCGGAGGGGCGGTCCCGGTCCGGCTGCCCCGCGGTCGGCGTCATGCGGCGTCCTGCCCCCTCAGCTCCGCGGCGAGCCGGTGCAGGCCCGCCAGGTCCACGCCCTCGGTGAGCAGCGGGAGTTCCCGCAGCGGGAGGCCGGTGTCGGTCAGTACGGCCCGCTGGGCGTGCTCCAGGGCGTGCCGTTCGGCGTACTCGGCGGCCTGGGCCAGCAGCGGGTCGACCAGCCGCTCGGCCCGGCCGCCCCGGCGGGCGCCGCCCAGCCCGGCCGCGGACAGGGCGGCGGCGACCCGGGCGCGCGCGATGCCGGGCCCCTGCCCGCGCACCCGGGCCAGGGAGTCCTCGTCCAACAGCTGCGGGCGGGTCATGTTCATGATGATGCGGCCCACGGGCAGTCGGGCTGCCCGCAGCTCGGCGATGCCGTCGACGGTCTCCTGCACCGGCATCTCCTCCAGCAGCGTCACCAGGTGCACCGCGGTCTGCGGGGACTTCAGCACCCGCATCACGGCCTGCGCCTGGTGGTGCACCGGGCCGATCCGCGCCAGCCCGGCGACCTCGTCGTTGACGTTGAGGAACCGGGTGATCCGACCGGTGGGCGGCGCGTCCATCACCACGTGGTCGTAGACGAACCGGCCCGCCCCGTCCTTGCGGCGGACCGCCTCGCACGCCTTGCCGGTGAGCAGGACGTCGCGCAGGCCGGGGGCGATGGTGGTGGCGAAGTCGACCGCGCCCAGCTTCTTCAGGGCGCGTCCCGCGCCCCCGAGCTTGTAGAACATCTGGAGGTAGTCCAGCAGGGCCAGCTCCGGATCGATGGCCAGCGCGTACACCTCGCCCCCGCCGGGGGCCACCGCGATCCGCCGCTCCTCGTAGGGCAGCGGCTCCGTCTCGAAGAGCTGGGCGATGCCCTGCCGCCCCTCGACCTCCACCAGGAGGGTGCGCTTGCCCTCGGTGGCGAGGGCCAGCGCCCACGCCGCGGCGACCGTGGTCTTGCCGGTACCGCCCTTGCCGCTGACGACCTGGAACCTGCTCACACGGCGAGCCTAACCACTGGCTCCCCGGGCTACGCAGGAGGCCGCCCTCCACAGCGGATACAGTCGCCGCATGACCAAGAAGTGGGAATACGCGACCGTGCCGCTGCTCGTCCACGCGACCAAGCAGATCCTCGACAACTGGGGTCAGGACGGCTGGGAGCTGGTGCAGGTCGTGCCGGGCCCGAACCCGGAGCAGTTGGTGGCCTACCTGAAGCGCGAGAAGTCCGAGTGAGCGGGGCCGTCGAGGCACGGCTGGCCGCGCTGGGGCTGGCGCTGCCGCAGGTCGCCGCACCGCTGGCCGCCTACCAGCCCGCGGTGCGCACCGGTGCGCACGTCTACACCGCCGGCCAGTTGCCGTTGGTGGACGGCACCCTGCCGCTGACCGGCAAGGTGGGGGCCGAGGTCACCGCCGAGGAGGCCAAGGACCTGGCCCGCACCTGCGCCCTGAACGCGCTGGCCGCGGTGAAGTCGGTGGCCGGGGACCTGGACCGGGTCGCCCGGGTGGTCAAGGTGGTCGGGTTCGTGGCCTCCGCCGCGGACTTCACCGGTCAGCCCGGGGTGCTCAACGGCGCGAGCGAACTGCTGGGCGAGGTCTTCGGCGACAAGGGCGTGCACGCCCGCAGCGCGGTCGGCGTCGCGGTGCTGCCCTTGGACGCCCCGGTCGAGGTCGAGGTCCTGGTCGAGCTGACCGACGACTGACGCCCGGGACGTCCCTCCGACCCTCCGCGCACGGCCGCCCGGCCCGCGCCGGGGATCGGGGGGACGCGGGCGGGCGACGGCGCAGCGGGAACTCCCCCGCCCCGCCGCGCGTTTCGGGTACGGGCGGTGAGCGGCCCGTGCCCGTCGGGGGTACGGAGCGGAGCACCCGGCGGTGGGGCCGCCGGGTCGGGGAAGCGGGGGTGCGCGTTCCATGGCCATGGTGGGCCTGTTCTGGATCGTCGAGGGCGATGTGTACGTGGGCGCGAAGCCGTCCGGGGAGTCGCCCGGGGTGCGGCTGACCTCCGAGGGCGTGCTGGCCCTCGGCCACGGGCAGGCCGGGCTCTACCCGTGGGAGGACGTCGGCGCCCTGACGGTGGTGGACGTCCCGGTGAAGTCCCTGAAGCGGCAGGTCGGCGCGGTCGCCGACATGGCCCTGGGCACGGTGCTGGCCTTCGGCGTCGGCAGCGGCGGCGGGGACGACGCCCCGCCGTTGATGACGGTGCGGCTGGCGGCCTTTGGGGACGAACGGGAGCTGGGCGCCTACGCCGCCGCGGCCGTGGGCTACACCGCGACGGAGGTCGAGCTGTCCCGCGCCGTCCTGGCCCGTCTCACCGAGGGCGCCGCGACGATGTCGACGACGCTCGCGGAGATGTCCCGCTGGGGCCGTGCCCGGGAGGGCGGCTCGCCCCGGGCGGGCGAGCGCGAGGCACTGCTGCGGGGATGGGCCGACCGGTAGGGCGTGCCCGCGGGCACCGCCCCCTCGAACATCCGCGCCGCGGCGGATAGCCTCCGGCCATGGCGAACGGGCAGTGGTACCCACCCGAGTGGCCGGATCGCATCCGCGCCCTGGCCGACGGCACCCTCGTGGTCGCCCCGCCACGGCGGGCCGCCACCGTGATGCTGTTGCGGGACGCCCCGGACGGTCCCGAGGTGCACCTGTTGCGCCGCCGCACCTCGATGGCCTTCGCCGGGGGCGCGTACGCGTACCCCGGGGGCGGCGTCGACGACCGCGACCACGACCGTGCGCTGCGCTGGGCCGGCCCTCCGCGCGCCTGGTGGGCGTCCCGGCTGGGGGTCGACGAGGCCACCGCGCAGGCGATCGTGTGCGCAGCCGTCCGGGAGACCTTCGAGGAGGCCGGGGTGCTGCTCGCCGGACCCGGCCCGGACACGGTGGTCGCCGACACCACCGGTGCGGCCTGGGAGGCCGAACGGGCCGCCCTGGTGGCCCGGGAGACCTCGTTCGCGGCGTTCCTGGACCGGCACGGCCTGGTGCTGCGCGCGGACCTGCTGGGCGCCTGGGCGCGTTGGATCACGCCCGAGTTCGAGCCGCGCCGCTACGACACCTGGTTCTTCGTCGCCGTGCTCCCCGCCGGCCAGCGCACCCGTGCGGTGTCCACGGAGGCCGACCGCACGGTGTGGACCGCGCCCGCCCGGGCCGCCGCCGGGTACGACCGGGGCGAGCTGACGATGATGCCGCCGACCATCGCGACCCTGCGCCGCCTGACCGGGTTCCGCACCGCCGGCGCCGCCCTGGCCGCCGCCCCCGCGCAGGACCTGACCCCGGTGCTGGCCCGGGCCCGGCTGGAGGGCGACCGGGTGCTGCTGACCTGGCCGGGGCACGAGGAGTTCGCCAAGACGGTGCCCGCCCACGGCGCCGGCGGGACCGAGGAGGCACGATGACCGCGGCCGACGCGCTGCCCGGCCAGCCGCGCGGCGCGGTGGTCTCCGGCCCCGCCACCGCCCGGGCGGTGAACGTCCTGGCGCCGAACCCCTCGGCGATGACCCTGGACGGCACCAACACCTGGATCGTCGCCGAACCGGACTCCCCGCTCGCGGTGGTGATCGACCCCGGGCCGCTGGACGAGGCGCACCTGCGCGCGGTGCGCGCGACGGCCGAGCGGGCCGGCAAGCGGATCGCGCTGACCCTGCTGACCCACGGCCATCCCGACCACGCCGAGGGCGCCGGCCGGTTCGCCGCACTGACCGGCACCCCGGTGCGCGCCCTCGACCCCGCGCTACGGCTGGGCGACGAGGGGCTGGCCGCCGGGGACGTGATCACCACCGGCGGGCTGGAGCTGAGGGTGGTGCCCACCCCGGGGCACACCGCGGACTCGCTCTGCTTCCACCTCCCGGCGGACCGGGCGGTGCTCACCGGGGACACCGTCCTCGGCCGGGGCACCACGGTGGTCGCCCACCCGGACGGCCGCCTCGGCGACTACCTGGACTCGCTGCGCCGGCTGCGGTCGCTGACGGTCGACGACGGGGTGCGCACGGTCCTGCCGGGGCACGGGCCGGTGCTGGAGGACGCCCAGGGCGCCATGGAGTTCTACCTGGCGCACCGCGCCCACCGGCTCGCCCAGGTGGAGACGGCGGTCGAGGCCGGCTTCCGCACCCCGGCCGAGGTCGTCGCCCGGGTGTACGCGGACGTGGACCGCTCGCTGTGGCCGGCGGCGGAACTGTCGGTACGGGCCCAGCTGGCGTACCTGGGCGAGCACGGGCTCATCCCGTAGCCCGTCCCGCACGCACGCGTGCCGGACGGTCCACCCGGACCGTCCGGCACGCGTGCGTGCGGGTGCGTCAGCGCGAGCGCTTGGCGAGGCGCTCCACGTCCAGCAGGATCACCGCGCGGGCCTCCAGGCGCAGCCAGCCCCGCCCGGCGAAGTCGGCCAGCGCCTTGTTGACCGTCTCGCGGGAGGCGCCGACGAGCTGGGCCAGTTCCTCCTGGGTGAGGTCGTGCACCACGTGGATGCCCTCCTCCGACTGCACGCCGAAGCGGCGCGACAGGTCCAGCAGGGCGCGGGCCACCCGGCCGGGCACATCGGAGAAGACCAGGTCGGACATCTGGTCGTTGGTCTTGCGCAGTCGGCGGGCGACCGCGCGCAGCAGGGCGGCGGCCACCTCGGGGCGGGCCTTCAGCCAGGGCTGGAGGTCGCCGTGGCCGAGGCCGAGCAGCTTGACCTCGGTCAGCGCGGTGGCGGTGGCGGTGCGGGGGCCCGGGTCGAACAGCGACAGCTCGCCGATCAACTCGCCGGGGCCGAGCACGGCCAGCATGTTCTCGCGGCCGTCCGGGGACGTCCGGTGGAGCTTCACCTTGCCCTCGGTGACCACGTACAGGCGGTCCCCGGGGTCGCCCTCGTGGAAGAGGGCGTCGCCGCGCGCGAGGGTCACCTCACTCATGGAGGCGCGCAGCTCCGCGGCCTGCTCGTCATCGAGCGCCGCGAAGAGCGGGGCGCGCCGCAGAACGTCGTCCACGAGTTCTCTCCTTGTCGACCTGACTCAGGGGTCCGTGCTCCCCATCTTGCCGGACGGTCCAAACAGTGTGATCAGTCACAAGTCTGCCGTACGTACGTCCCGGGCAGTGCTCCTGGGGGCCAATTGGGCGCCGATCCTCCAGGTCCCGGGCGGGTGGTGGTGCAGGGCTTTAGGCTGGCCGGGTGTCCAAATCACCAGTGAGAGCACAGGGTAAGGAGGCTGCCCAGGTGAGGGCAGGGGATGATTCCGCTGTGGGCGAACAATCGTCCAACGGGACCGCGAAACAGACAAAACGGGCGGGCGTGGCGCGGGGGCGCACCGCCTCCACCACGCCCCGCCGCTCCGCGACGAAGGGCGCCGCGCCCCCGGCCGCGACCCGTGCGAAGCGTCCCGAATCCCGCACCGCGCTCGTCCGCCGGGCCCGCCGGATCAACCGCGAGCTGGCCGAGGTCTACCCGTACGCGCACCCCGAGCTGGACTTCGAGGACAGCTTCCAACTCCTGGTCGCCACGGTGCTCTCCGCGCAGACCACCGACCTGCGGGTCAACCAGACCACCCCCGCGCTCTTCGCCGCCTACCCCACCCCCGAGGACCTCGCCGCGGCCGACCCGGCCCAGGTGGAGGAGGTGATCCGACCGACCGGTTTCTTCCGTGCCAAGACCAAGTCGATCATCGGGCTCTCGGTCGCCCTGCGCGACGACTTCGGCGGCGAGGTGCCGGGCACCCTGGAGGAACTCGTCAGGCTCCCGGGAGTCGGCCGCAAGACCGCCTTCGTGGTCCTCGGCAACGCCTTCGGCCGGCCCGGGATCACCGTGGACACCCACTTCGGCCGGCTGGTGCGGCGCTGGAAGTGGACCGAGGAGACCGACCCCGACAAGGTCGAGGCCGCGGTCGGCGCGCTCTTCCCCAAGAGCGACTGGACCATGCTGTCCCACCGGGTCATCTTCCACGGCCGCCGCATCTGCCACGCCCGCAAGCCCGCCTGCGGCGCCTGCCCCATCGCCCCGCTCTGCCCCGCCTACGGCGAGGGCGAGACCGACCCCGACAAGGCCGCCAAGCTGCTCAAGTACGAGAAGGGCGGCCACCCCGGGCAGCGGCTTCGCCCGCCGCAGTCCTACCTCGACGCCGGCGGCCGGCCCGCCCCGCCGCTGGGCGCCGCCCCCGGGGCGGCCGGGTGAGCGCTCCCGTCCGGGGAGCGTCCGCACGGGGAGGAGAAGGCCCGGAACGATACGGGGGCGCACGCACGTTGTTGCTACGGAGACGGGGGTGCCGGGGGTGCCGATGACGTACACGGGCGGCGACAACACCGACGAGGGCGGTGGACGGGAGCCGGCGACGGTCGCGGTCGACAGCGCGGGGCTGCCCGGCTGGCTCGCCCCGGTCGCCCGGGCCGCCGAGACCGTGCGACCGCCGCAGCTCAGCCGCTTCCTGCCGCCCGCGGACGGCGGGGGCCGCCAGTCCGCCGTCCTGGTCCTCTTCGGAGAGGGCGAGCGCGGCCCCGAACTCCTGCTGATGGAGCGCGCGGGCTCGCTGCGCTCCCACGCCGGCCAGCCCGCCTTCCCCGGCGGCGTCCTCGACCCCGCCGACGGCGACCCGCAGGGCGACGGCCCGGTGCGGGCCGCGCTGCGGGAGGCGTGGGAGGAGACCGGACTCGACCCCGCCGGGGTGCAGGTCTTCGGCGTGCTGCCCAAGCTCTACATCCCCGTCAGCGGGTTCGTGGTCACCCCTGTCCTCGGTTGGTGGCGCGAGCCCAGCCCGGTCGGGGTGGTCGACCCGGCGGAGACGGCCCGGGTCTTCACGGTTCCCGTGGCGGATCTCACGGACCCCGACAAACGCGCCACCGTCGTGCACCCGATGGGGCACTCCGGGCCCGCGTTCCTCGTCGAGCGGGCCCTGGTCTGGGGGTTCACCGCCGGGGTCATCGACCGGTTGCTGCACTACGCCGGCTGGGAACGCCCCTGGGACCCCTCCCGGCACGTCCCCCTGGACTGGAGCGCGTGACACAGTGGGCGTCCGCGTGCACACGTCCCGTGGCGGGACGGGCGCGGGGGCGACGATCCGCGAGGCAAGGCGAGGCGTGAAACGGTGAATGTGCTCGACATCCTGCTGTTGGTGGCAGCCGTGTGGTTCGCCGTCGTCGGCTACCGGCAGGGCTTCGTCGTCGGCATCCTGTCGGTGATCGGCTTCCTCGGCGGGGGGCTCGTCGCCGTCTACCTGCTGCCCGTCGTCTGGGACGCCGCCACCGACGACGCCGAGGTCGGCACCACCGCGGCCGTCGTCGCGGTGGTGGTCGTCATCGTCTGCGCCTCCGTCGGCCAGGCGTTCACCACCCACCTCGGCAACCGGCTGCGCCGCCACATCACCTGGTCACCGGCGCGCGCCCTGGACGCCACCGGCGGCGCCCTGGTCAACGTGGTGGCGATGCTGCTGGTGGCCTGGCTGATCGGCTCGGCGCTCGCCGGCACCACCCTGCCGACGGTGGGCAAGGAGGTCCGCAGCTCCAAGGTCCTCCTCGGGGTCTCCCGGGCACTGCCCGACCAGGCCGACACCTGGTTCGCCGACTTCTCCTCGGTGCTCGCGCAGAACGGCTTCCCCCAGGTGTTCAGCCCCTTCGCCAACGAGCCGATCCAGGAGGTCAGGCCGCCCGATCCGGAGCTCGCCCGGAGCGCGGTCGCCACCCACGCCAAGCGCTCCATCGTGAAGGTCCTGGGCACCGCGCAGAGCTGCAACAAGGTCCTCGAAGGCACCGGTTTCGTCTTCGCCGAGCGGCGGGTCATGACCAACGCCCACGTGGTCGGCGGGGTCGAGGAGCCCACCGTGCAGATAGGGGGCGAGGGACGGCTGTACGACGCCAAGGTCGTGCTCTACGACTGGGAACGGGACATCGCCGTCCTCGACGTGCCCGACCTGAAGGCGCCCGCCCTCCAGTTCGTCACCGACCGCGAGGCAGAGAGCGGCTCCGGGGCCATCGTCGCCGGCTTCCCCGAGAACGGCGCGTACGACGTGCGGCCCGCCCGGGTGCGCGGCCGGATCACCGCCAACGGCCCCGACATCTACCACCGGGGCACCGTCCGACGGGACGTCTACTCGCTGTACGCGACCGTGCGCCAGGGCAACTCCGGCGGCCCCCTGCTGACCCCGGACGGGCGGGTGTACGGGGTCATCTTCGCGAAGTCGCTGGACGACCCGGACACGGGGTACGCGCTCACCGCGGACGAGGTCCGCGAGGACGTCCGACTGGGCCGCAGCGCCGCTCAGCAGGTGGACAGCCAGAGCTGCGCGCTGTAGCGCCCCGAGGGGGCGTCAGTTGCGCGGATGGCGCAGCCGGGCGGAGACCCAGCGCGCGCGCCGGCGCAGGATGCGCGGGATGCCCATGGCCTCGCCGGGACTCCCGCTCGTCCGCGGTCCCGCGCCGCGCGGGCGCAGGGCCCGGCGGTCGTCGCGTGCAGCCGTGTCACTGTGGTCGTGCGTCCAGCCCATACCCGACGTGTGCCCTGCCCCCGAGCACGGTAACCGCCCTCCCGGCACCGAATCGGGCGCGTGCGCGGGGCGCGTGACCGGGCGTCGGACGGGTGTTCAGCGGTCCGGTTCGGGGTCCTTCAACCAGCCGATGAGCTCCTGGGAGAAGCCCGTCGGGTCCTCCTCGTGCGGGAAGTGCCCCACCCCGTCGAAGAGTCGCCAGCGGTAGGGCGCTTCCACGTACTGCCCGGAGCCGGCCGCGCTGCGGGTGCGCATCACCGGGTCGAGGGAACCGTGCAGGTGCAGGGTCGGCACCCGCACCGGGCGCTTCATCCGGCGGTTGAACTGGAAGCCGTCCGGCCGGGCCAGGGAGCGCACCAGCCACCGGTACGGCTCGATCGAGCAGTGCGCGGTGGACGGGATGCACATCGCCCGCCGGTACGCCTCCAGCACCGGGTCGGGGAAGGCGTCGATCCGGGGCCCGGACCAGTCCTGGATCAGCTCGCCGACCAGGGCGCCCTCGTCGGCGACGAGCTGACGCTCCGGCAGCCAGGGCCGCTGGAACCCCCAGACGTGCCGGCCGGCCGCGGTCTGCCGGACGTCCGACAGCATCGCCGACCGCCAACGCCGGGGGTGCGGCATCGAGGAGACGGCGAGCCGCCGCACCAGCTTGGGCCGCATCACGGCCGCCGTCCACGCCAGGTAGCCGCCGAGCCCGTGCCCCACCAGCGCGGCGTCGGGCTCGCCGAGGGAGCGGACCACCCCGGTGATGTCCAGGGCGAGGTTCGCCGGGTCGTAGCCGCGGGGGGTGCGGTCGCTGCCGCCCACCCCGCGCAGGTCCATCGCCACCGCCCGGAACCCGGCGTCGGCGAGGTCCACCAGCTGGTGGCGCCAGGCCCACCAGAACTGGGGGAAGCCGTGCAGCAGCAGGACCAGGGGCCCCTCGCCGAGTTCCGCGATGTGGAAGCGCGCCCCGTTGGCGGCGACGTCGCGGTGCGTCCAGGGGCCCTCGATCCGTACGAGCGGGGGCTGCTGCGACGAGGGGGTGGCCGGGTCGGTCATGAGGACGAGCGTGCCACAAGCTCGGGTGCGTCGAAGAACTCGTCCTCCGCGGCCGGCCTCGGGTGCGGCCTGGCGTGCTGGAGCACCGCCGCGGTCTGCTTGGCGGAGGCGGCGACCTTCTGCGGCCCCTTGCCCTTCTTGGCCTTCTTGGCGAAGGCCAGGCCGACCAGGCCGAGCACCACCGCGACCAGGACGTTGGCGGCGAACGACAGCAGGAAGCAGACGGACAGGTGCCAGCCGCTCCACGCCTGGATGCCGTGGGCGAGCGCGAAGCTCAGCATCGGCAGCGAGAACAGCAGCACGGTGCCGGCGGCGATGAAGGCGCCGCCGCTGACCACGCCGCGCTTGACGTCCTGCCGCAGTTGGGCCTTGGCCAGGGCGATCTCGTCGTGCACCAGCGCCGACATCTCGCTGGTGGCGTTGGCCACCAGCGTGCCGAGGCTGCGTTCGGCGCCCACGGGGGCCTCCGGTGCGCTCATCGCGTACTCCCTCTGTCCGGTGTTCCGGTACGTGCGGTCAGGGCGGCGGCAGCTCCGGGGTGGGGCGCGCCGACCGGGCGCCCTCGTCGCACCGTGCGGCGATGACGCTGTGATGTCCGATCATGCCGGACTGTCGTCCCGGTCGCCCGCCCCGGCCGTCACCCGCGCGAGCCTGCGGTGCTCCGCGGCCTTGCGCTCGTGGATCTCCGCCATGCGCAGGTGGTACTCGGGCTTGTCCTGCTCGTACACGTCGGGGATGCCGTCGAGGTCCTCGTCCCGGTTCTCGTCGTCCCACAGGGCACGGTACTTGGCGTTGCGGACCTTCAGCAGGACGCCGGCGAGGAGCGCCGCGATCAGGGAGCCGGTCAGCACCGCGGCCTTCACCTCGGCGGTGAGCGCCGGATCGTCGGCGAAGGCCAACTCCCCGATCAGCAGCGAGACGGTGAAGCCGATGCCAGCCAGGGTGGCCACCGCGAACACGTCGGGCCAGCTGAGGTCCTCGCTCAGGGAGGCGCGGGTGAAGCGGGCGGTGAGCCAGGTCCCGCCGAAGATGCCGAGGGCCTTGCCGACCACCAGGCCGAGGACCACCCCCAGCGTCTCGGGCTGGGTGAACACCTCGGCGAGCGCCCCGCCGGACACCGGGACCCCGGCGCTGAAGAGCGCGAACAGCGGCACGGCCAGCCCCGCCGAGACGGGCCGCACCAGGTGCTCGACGTGCTCGCCGGGGGAGACCGTCTCGCCCTCGCGGCGGGTGCAGCGCAGCATCAGGCCCATGGCGACTCCGGCGATGGTGGCGTGCACGCCGCTGTTGTACATCAGCCCCCAGACGACCAGGGCCAACGGCACGTACACGTACCACCCGCGGACGCCCTTGCGCAGCAGCAGCCAGAACACGACGAGCCCCAACAGGGCGCCGCCGAGGGCGGCGAAGTCCAGGTCGCTGGTGAAGAACACCGCGATGATGAGGATGGCGAACAGGTCGTCGACGACGGCGAGCGTCAGCAGGAAGGCGCGCAGCGCGGACGGCAGCGAGGTGCCGATGACGGCCAGCACGGCGAGTGCGAAGGCGATGTCCGTGGCGGTGGGCACCGCCCACCCGCCGGTGTCGCCGCCGCCGGCGAGGTTGGTGACCAGGTACACCAGCGCCGGTACGGCCATGCCGCACAGCGCGGCGACCACCGGGAGGACGGCGGCCCGGGGGTCGCGCAGGTCGCCGGCGACGAGTTCGCGCTTGAGTTCGATGCCGGCGACGAAGAAGAAGACGGCGAGGAGGCCGTCGGCCGCCCAGTGCTGCACGGAGAGGTCCAGGCCGAGTGCGGCGGGCCCGAGGTGGAAGTCCCGCACCGACTGGTAGCTGTCGCTCAGCGGGCTGTTCACCCAGACCAGGGCGGTGACCGCGGCGACCAGCAGGAGGACCCCGCCGACCGTTTCGGTGCGCAGGGCTTCCGCGACGAAGTTCCGCTCGGGCAGCGAGAGTCGTCCGAGGATCTTGCGGGGGGTGCGGGGCGCGGCCACGGGGTGCAGACCTCCAGGTCGTGTTCGACGGCCCAGTCAGCGGTCGCCGACTGCGCTGCCGACCAGACTTCCCGGCGCACCCGTACTGCCGCGTCGAGGAGGTCGGACGGTCCGGTGGCACCCCGATGGGGCGTCCACCGCGATCTTTACGCGACCTTGACGCGACGTACAGCCTACCTGGTGGTCCGACGGGCGTACTGGATGATCTGCACCTTACGCGCGGAAGGGGCGTCCGGCGCGCGCGAGCGGGGTGCGCTCACGGGCCGGTACGCCCCTTCCGACGGGTCGTGCCGGAGGCTCAGTCCTCGCTGGGGGTGGCCGGCAGCTCGGTCTGGATGAGGTCCATGACCGAGGAGTCGGTGAGCGTGGTGACGTCGCCCAGCTCGCGGTTCTCCGCCACGTCGCGCAGCAGTCGCCGCATGATCTTGCCGGAACGGGTCTTGGGCAGTTCCGCCACCGGCAGGATGCGCTTGGGCTTGGCGATCGGGCCGAGGGTGGCGCCCACGTGGTTGCGCAGGGCGGCGACGAGGCCCTCGTCCTCGGGGTCGGCGTTGCCGCGCAGGATCACGAAGGCCACGATGGCCTGGCCGGTGGTCTCGTCCGCCGCGCCGACGACCGCGGCCTCGGCGACCGAGGGGTGGGAGACCAGCGCGGACTCGACCTCGGTGGTGGAGATGTTGTGCCCGGAGACCAACATCACGTCGTCCACCCGGCCCAGCAGCCAGATGTCGCCGTCCTCGTCCTTCTTGGCGCCGTCACCGGCGAAGTAGGTGCCCTCGAAGCGGGACCAGTAGGTGTCGAGGAAGCGCTGGTCGTCGCCCCAGATGGTGCGGAGCATGGACGGCCACGGCTCGGTGAGCACCAGGTAGCCGCCGCCCCCGTCGGGGACCTCGTTCGCCTCGTCGTCCACCACGGTCGCGGAGATGCCGGGCAGCGGGCGCTGTGCCGAGCCGGGCTTGGTCTCGGTGACCCCCGGCAGCGGCGAGATCATCATGGCGCCGGTCTCGGTCTGCCACCAGGTGTCGACGATCGGACAGCGGTCGCCGCCGATGTGCTTGCGGTACCAGACCCACGCCTCGGGGTTGATCGGCTCGCCGACCGAACCGAGCACCCGCAGGCTGCTCAGGTCGAACTTGGCCGGGATGTCGTCGCCCCACTTCATGAAGGTGCGGATGGCGGTGGGCGCCGTGTAGAGGATCGTCACGCCGTACTTCTGGACGATCTCCCAGAACCGGCCCTGGTGCGGGGTGTCCGGGGTGCCCTCGTACATGACCTGGGTGGCGCCGTTGGCGAGCGGGCCGTAGGTGATGTAGGAGTGGCCGGTGACCCAGCCGATGTCGGCGGTGCACCAGTAGACGTCGGTCTCCGGCTTGAGGTCGAAGACGGCGTGGTGGGTGTAGGCGGCCTGGGTGAGGTAGCCGCCGGAGGTGTGCAGGATGCCCTTGGGCTTCCCGGTGGTCCCCGAGGTGTAGAGGATGAACAGCGGGTGCTCGGCGTCGAACGCCTCGGGGGCGTGCTCGGTGGACTGGCGGCCGGTGATCTCGTGCCACCACACGTCGCGGCCCTCGGTCCAGGCGACGTCCTCGCCGGTGCGGCGGACGACCAGGACCTTCTCGACGCCCTCCACCCGGGTGAGCGCCTCGTCCACGGCGGGCTTGAGGGCGGACGGCTTGCCGCGGCGGTAGCCGCCGTCCGCGGTGATGACGACCTTGGCGTCGGCGTCCCGGATGCGGGTGGCGATGGCGTCGGCGGAGAAGCCGCCGAAGACCACCGAGTGGGTGGCGCCGATGCGGGCGCACGCGAGCATCGCGACGACCGCCTCCGGGATCATCGGCAGGTAGACCGCGACCCGGTCGCCCGCGCGCACGCCCAGCTCGGTGAGGGCGTGGGCGGCCTGCGAGACCTCGTCCTTCAGCTGGGCGTAGGTCACGGCACGGCCGTCGCCCGGCTCGCCCTCGAAGTGGATGGCGACCCGGTCGCCGTTGCCGGCCTCGACGTGCCGGTCGACGCAGTTGTAGGCGACGTTCAGCTTGCCGTCCTGGAACCACTTGGCGAACGGCGGGTTCGACCAGTCCAGGGTCTCGGTGGGCTCGGTCGCCCAGGTCAGGCGGCGGGCCTGCTCGGCCCAGAAGCCGAGCCGGTCAGCCTTGGCCTGCGCGTACGCCTCCGCCGTGACGTTGGCGTGCGCGGCCAGCTCCGCGGGAGGCGAGAACCTGCGCTCTTCTCGCAGCAGGTTGGCCAGGCTTTCGTTGCTCACGACTTCTCCCTTTCCCAGGAGGTCCGATCCGCTGTGTCCCGCGCCACAGCTCACCAGAACCAGGGGTGCGCTGACAAGGGCTGGCAGGAAATTGGTTTAGACCTATGTGACGTTCCTCTCGGCTGGGTGACGGGGGTGACGCGGGTGGTCCGGGGGGTGTCCCCGCCCGTGGTGGGGCCGGGCGGGGGCGGACTTCCGGTCAGCCGCGGGGGACGGTCGCGAGGGGGTCGGTGCCGTGCCCGACGGGGGTTCCGTCGGATGGTTCCTCCGGTGCGTCCACTCGGGTGAAGGTGGTTCCGCACGGGTCGAGCAGATAGGACTGGGCCTCGCCCACGTGGAAGTACATCCCGTACAGGGCGAGGGAGCGGTCGGCGAGCCGACGGGCCACCGACTCGTGTGCGCGCAGATGGGCGAGTTGCTGCACCACATGGGTGAGGCAGAGCCGTTCGAGCGGGTCGCTCGGGGCGGTGCGGCGCCCGCGGAGTCGGGGCGCGGGGTCGGCGGAGCGCATCCGGTGCAGGCTGGGCAGGCCGTGGCGCAGCCAGCGGCGCAGCGGGGTGCGGCCGTCCTCCTGGGGGGTGTCGGTCGCGAGCAGCGCCTGCATGGCGCCGCAGCCGGAGTGCCCGCAGACGGTGACGGAGCGGACCTCCAGGACGTCCACGGCGTACTCGATGGCGGCGGCCACCGAGTCGTCGGCGCCGGTGGCGCCGGGCGGAGGCACCAGGTTGCCGACGTTGCGCACCACGAACAGCTCGCCGGGCCGGCTGGAAGTGATCATCGAGGTGAGCAGGCGGGAGTCTGCGCAGGCGAGGAAGAGCTGGGAGGGGCGCTGCCCCTCGCGGGCGAGCCGGGCCAGTTCGCCGCGGACCAGGGGGGCGGTGTGGCGTTGGAAGGCGCCGATCCCGCTGGCGAGCGGGTGGGCGTCGGGGGGCGGGTCGGCGGTGGGGTGCGGGGGCGGACCGTGGGGTCCGGTGCAAGGGGTGGGGGTGGTCGGCATGTCCCGTCTCCTCCGGGCGGCGCGGTCGCGGACAGGGGCCCGACCGGGCCCGTGGGGGCGCGGTGCGGGCGGCTCGCGGCCGTGGGGTCACGGCGTTGCAGCGGCGGGATGGATCAACGTTGGGTAAACGGATCGTCATCCAGAGTAAAGAACGGGACCGAACACCTGCATCAAAAGGGGGAGTCGTTCACCTGGAGGGGTGAATGAGTAATTTAGTCGGCTTGTCATACAAAAGGATCGGTATTCCCGTGCGACTTTGGCCGCGCCCAGATTTGTCGTACAGGAAGAAGGTGGGCGGATGGCCGCCACCCAGAGGTTCGCCGCGGGCATCGCCGTGACCGCGGCCTGCGCCGTGGCCCTGTCCGGCTGCGGCGACGCCGAGCACACCGGTGCCGAGCGGGTCGCAGCCCCGGAGAAGAAACCGGCCGCAGCGCCCAAGACCGCGGTCCGGCTGATCGGCGACGGCTCCACCGCCTTCACCGGCGCCCAACCGAAACTGCCGCGCCCCGAACGGCTGGCGCCCGGTCAACGCCCGCCCCAGTTCGTGGTCTTCTCCTGGGACGGCGCGGGCGAGGACGGTCAGCGGCTGTTCTCGCACTTCCGCAAGGTGGCGAAGGCCAACAACGCCACCATGACCTACTTCCTCAGCGGGGTCTACATGCTCCCGGAGGAGAAGCGGAAGCTCTACGACCCGCCCCAACACAACGCCGGCAGCTCCGACATCGGCTTCAACGACGTCGAGGGGATCAGGGACACCGTCGAGCAGTTGCGCGGTGCCTGGCTGGAGGGCAACGAGGTCGGCACCCACTTCAACGGCCACTTCTGCGGGAGCAGCGGCGGGGTCGGCGAGTGGTCGGTCCAGGAGTGGAAGAGCGAGATCGCCCAGGCCAAGTCCTTCGTGACCTCCTGGAAGACCAACGCCGGCCTGAAGGACGTCGAGCCCCTGCCGTTCGACTACGAGAAGGAACTCATCGGCGCCCGCACCCCCTGTCTGGAGGGGCAGAAGAACTTCATGGCCGCCGCGCGTGAGTTGGGCTTCCGCTACGACACCAGCGGGGTCAACGACCAGGTGTGGCCGAAGAAGAAGGACGGGTTGTGGGACCTGTCCATGCAGTTGGTCCCGGTCCCCGGGCGGTCCTTCGAGACCCTGACGATGGACTACAACTTCATGGTCAACCAGTCCGGTACGACCTCGCAGGGCGATCCGTCGATGCACGAGTACTGGGGCGACCAGATGCGTGACGGGCTCCTCCAGGGCTTCGACCGCGCCTACGCGGGCAACCGCGCGCCCCTGATCATCGGCAACCACTTCCAGTCCTGGAACGGCGGCACCTACATGCGTGCCATCGAGGAGACCATCGAGACGGTGTGCAACAAGAAGGAGGTGCGTTGCGTGTCCTTCCGCCAACTCGCCGACTGGCTCGACGCCCAGGACCCCGCGACGCTCGACCGGCTGCGCACCCTGAAGGTCGGTCAGGCGCCGCCGGGCGGCTGGGCGGCCTACCTCTCGGCCCGGCCGGCGCCCGCCCCGAAGGGCGTGCCCGGCGCGCCCGCCGACGGGGAGCGCTGAGCCGGCGCGGCGCCGGGCGGGGCGGGGCGCGTGCCGCCCCGCCCGGGCCTCATCCCACCGGCTGCTGCTCGCGCAGCACGAACGCCGGGTCGACCTGGGAGGCGAGGTCGATCCCGGTCCGCCCGTTGCCCCAGGACCGCGCGTTGCGCAGGTGGAACTGCACCATCTGGCTGGTGTAGCGGTCCCAGTCGCGGGCGGCGTACGTCGCGTCGACGGCGTCCTTGAGGGTGCGCAGGGCGGTGCGGTCGGCGGGCTCCAGCAGCTCGAAGCGGCGCGGGCGCCCCTTCTCCATGGAGCGCACCCAGTCCGAGTGGCCCACGGTCACCAGCAGGTCGTCGCCGACCTCCTGGCGCAGGAAGTCGACGTCGTCCGGGCCCTGGACCTTGTTGCCGACGACCCGGAGGGTCACCCCGAAGTCCCGTGCGTACTCCTTGTACTGGCGGTAGACCGAGACCCCCTTGCGGGTCGGTTCGGCCACCAGGAAGGTCATGTCGAAGCGGGTGAACATGCCCGAGGCGAAGGAGTCCGAACCGGCCGTCATGTCGACCACCACGTACTCGTCGCGCCCGTCGACCAGGTGGTTCAGGCACAGTTCCACCGCGCCCGTCTTGGAGTGGTAGCAGGACACCCCCAGGTCCGCTTCGGTGAACGGCCCGGTGACCATCAGGCGCACGGCGGAGCCGTCGAGTTCGACGGGACGGGCGCAGGCGTCGTACACCGGGTTGTTCTCGCGGACGCGCAGCAGGCGCGAACCCTCACCGGGCGGCGTGGTCTTGATCATCGTGTCGGCGGAGGCGATCCGCGGGTTGGAGCCCCGCAGGTAGTCCTTGATCAGCGGGAGCCGGGCGCCCATCGCGGGCAGCCGGGCCGCGGTGTCGTCGTCGAGGCCGAGGGCGGCGCCCAGGTGCTGATTGATGTCGGCGTCGACCGCGATGACCGGCGCCCCGGTCGCGGCGAGGTGCCGCACGAAGAGCGAGGACAGGGTGGTCTTGCCGCTGCCGCCCTTCCCAACGAAAGCAGTTTTCATGTTCAGTAAGCCTACTGGTCGACCGGCGCCCGACCGTGAACACGCGTGAAGAAGACCACTCCATCGTGGGGTGCGGCCGGTGGGTGCGTAGGGTCGTACTCATGAGTACGACAGGTGCCCGCCCCGATCCGCTGGCCGCCCTCGGGGAACTGCCCCGGGTGACCGAATCCGTGGCGGCGGTCCGTCGCGCGGTGGACCGCGCCTACGGCCACCGCGTCATGCGGCGGCGCAGCAACGAGGTCGCCTCGGAGGCGGCACTGCGGGGCGCGCGCGGTTCGGCCGCGCTCTCGGGGGCGGACTGGGCGCTGGAGGAGGTGCGCCGGCGCAGCGACTTCGGGGTGGACGAGCAGGCGCGCACGGTCGGCGCCGCCCTGCGGGTCTCCGCCGAGGCGGGCCAACTCCTGTCCGTCTGGCGCCAGTCCCCCCTGCGGGTGCTGGCGCGACTGCACCTGGTGGCCGCCCCGGACCGGGGCGCCGCGGCGGGGCGCCCCCGCCTGCCGGGCGAGCCGGTGGACGAGCCCCTCGTCGAACTCCCGTTGCCCGAGGCGGACGAGGTCGCCGCGCGGCTGGACGGGCTGGCGGAGCTGGTCGTCGCGGGCGGTTCGGCGCCCGCGCTGGTGACGGCCGCGGTGGTGCACGGGGAACTGCTGGCGCTGCGCCCCTTCGGCTCCCGCAACGGGCTGGTCGCACGGGCGGCGGAACGGATCGTGCTGATCGGCAGCGGCTTGGACCCCAGGGCGATCTGCCCGGCGGAGGTGGGCCATGCCGAACAGGGGCGCGCCTCCTACGCGGCGGCGCTGGCCGGCTACGCCTCGGGCACGGCGGAGGGCGTGGCGGGGTGGATCGCGCACTGCGGCCGGTCGGTGGAGCTCGGCGTGCGGGAGTCGACCGCGGTCTGCGAGGCCCTGCAACGGGGCGCCGCCTGAGGCGGCTTCCCCGGGCGTGGAGGGCCCGGAAAGGGTTGCGGCGACACGAGTGCTCGTGTCGCCGCTGGCACGTCCACCGGGTTACCAGGCGTCCTCGATGTGTTGCCCATCAGGGCGGGGACTTCGCCCGTCACCTGGTGCGGCTGGCCCGTATTCGACGGGTCGACGTCGCGTGGGTGCCCGGTCTCCGTGCTCGGTCCGTGGGGCCTCGGTTGCTGTCCGGGGTGATCCTCTCGGATGCCCCTGGTCTCGCGGGCCGTTGACTCCTTTGTACTCCTGCGGCGAAGGAAGCGGAACCCTTTGCCTCACTTCTTTACCCTCACCCTCAAAAGGTGCGGAAACGGACGGTCCGTGCACGCGGCCCGGTCAGGCCGCCGTCGGTCGCCGCCTGCTGGCGTACCAGACCAGCCCGGCCGCCGCCGCCGCGCCCACCGCCGCGGCGGCGATCAGGGCCGGGCGGCGCGGCACCCGCAGGGCGGGGATGCGCTGCTTCAGCCGCACGGGTCGGTGGAAGTCGAGGATCGGCCACTCGCGGGCCAGCGCCTCCCGGCGCAGCGCCCGGTCGGGGTTCACCGCGTGCGGGTGGCCGACCGCCTCCAGCATCGGCAGGTCGGTGACCGAGTCGCTGTACGCGTAGCAGCGGGCGAGGTCGTACCCCTCGGCCCGGGCCAACTCCCGGATCGCCTCGGCCTTGGTGGGGCCGTAGGCGTAGTACTCGATCTCCCCGGTGAAGCAGCCGTCCTCGCCCACGACCATCCGGGTGGCCACCACCCGGTCGGCGCCGAGCAACTCCCCGATGGGCTCCACGACCTCGGCGCCCGAGGTCGAGACGATCACCACGTCGCGGCCGGCGGTGTGGTGCTCCTCGATCAGGGAGGCGGCCTCGTCGTAGATGATCGGGTCGATGAGGTCGTGCAGCGCCTCGGCGACGATCTCCTTGACCTGTTGGACGTTCCACCCCCGGCAGAGCGCGGAGAGGTACTCGCGCATGCGCTCCATCTGTTCGTGGTCGGCCTCCCCGGCGAGGAACACGAACTGGGTGTAGGCGGTGCGCAGCACGGCCCGTCGGTTGATCAGGCCGCCGTGATAGAAGGACTTGCCGAAGGTGAGCGTGCTCGACTTCGCAATGACCGTCTTGTCCAGGTCGAAGAAGGCGGCTGTGCGGGGCAACGAGTGGTTTTCCACGGCTTGAGCATAGGCGCCCACCATTCGGCGTAAGCCCCGGCGCGTGGGTTTGCCTGAGAGGGCCTTCGGGTACACCATGGAAGTCACGGATCGTTCGCGACCGTGCTAACCCGGCCCGACTCCTCCCCCCCCGAGTCGGCCGTGGGGACGACCCCCGCTCTCCCCCCCGGCGGGGGTCGTCGCATGTCCCGACCGATTTCGTCCCATTTTTCCGACACGTGTGTGCGAGCGTTGCTGCTCGACGACGGGCGGGCACTCCGGTGCCCGCCCGTTCGCACGTCCGGTCGGGCCCGTCCGCGGTCACGCTGGGTCATGGCTCCGGCCGGTGTCGAGGGGTTAACCGCGGGGTCCGGTCGTCACCGGTTCGAGTGATGAAGTTATTCACAGGTCGGCCTCCGTCCACGGTTTTTGACCAAGATCCACACGATTTCCGGGATCGGCGCATCGTGATTCCGGCGCGGTCGACCGTGGAGTTCCACGGTGCGCCGGGTGGTGGTTCGCGCGGCCGGATTCCGGTGCTCGCGAGCGACGAACGGAACGGAACTCGGAACTCCGCGCCACGGGCGCGGGGATTGCCGGGCCCGGAACGCCCCGGCCCCGCGGTCGCGCCGCAGTGAGGACGCGCGCCGTGCCCGCCCGGCGGGCACCGCGTCCGACGACGGCGACGGGCCCTGCGCGGGCCCGGACGGAACGGGGGACGAGATGGGCAGGGACACGACCACGGGACGGGGCGGCGGACGGGGCCGGAGCACGGCGCCGGCACGGGGCGCCCCCGGTGCCGACCGGACCGAACCCGGAGCACCGCTGGTGCTCACCGAGGACCCGGACCTCCTCGACGACCTGCTGCGGCTCTGCGCGGCGGCGGGCACCCGGGCCGCGGTCCGGCCCGGGCCACCGGACACCGCAGGGTGGGAGAGCGCCCCGTTGGTCATCGTCGGGGACGACGCCGTGCCCCGGGTCCGGGGCGCCGCGCGCCGCCCGGACGTGCTGTTGGTGAGCCGTGCCCCGGACGACCCCGGGCGCTGGCGGCGCGCGGTCGAGGTCGGCGCCCACCACGCCCTCCTGCTGCCGCAGGACGAACCGTGGCTGGTCGACCGGATCGCCGATGTCGCCGAGGGCGCCGGACGCCCCGCCCTGACGGTCGGGGTGCTCGGCGGCACCGGCGGAGCCGGGGCCTCCACCCTCGCCTGCGCCCTCGCCCTCGCCTCGGCCCGCAGGGGCCGCCGCACCCTGCTGGTGGACGCCGACCCGCTCGGCGGCGGCCTCGACGTCCTGCTGGGCGGCGAAGCCGCCGAAGGACTGCGCTGGCCCGCCTTCGCCGGCTCCCGGGGCCGGGTCGGCGGCGGCGCGCTGGAGGAGGCCCTGCCCGCCCTGCACGGCCTGCGGGTCCTCAGCTGGGGCCGGGACGGGGACGCGGCCCCGGTGCCCCCGGACGCGGTGCGCGCCGTCCTGGCCGCCGCCCGCCGGCGCGACGGCACGGTCGTCGTGGACCTCCCGCGGCGGGTCGACGCCGGAGCGGCCCAGGTGCTCGCCCAACTGGACCTCGGGCTCCTGTTGGTGCCCCGCGGGCTGCGCCCGGTCGCGGCCGCCGGGCGGATGGCGACCGCGGTCCGCCCCGTGCTGCGGGACCTGCGGGCGGTCGTGCCGGCCGGACGGCGGCCCCCGGGCGGCCCGGACGGCGCCGGCACCGCCCGGCTGCTCGACCTGCCCTACGCGGGAGAACTCCCCCGGGAACCGGGGCTTCGGACGGCCCGGGAGGCCGGCCGGCCGCCCGGCCACGACCCGCGGGGACCGCTCGCCCGGTTCTGCGCGGCCTTCTGGGACCGGGTCGCGCCCGTCGCCCCCGGCCCGGACGGAGCGGGCGCATGAGCGCGACAGCCGGCGGGCACCTCCTCGACGGCGTGCGCCAGTGGCTCGCCCGCAGCGGGCTGGACGCCACCCCGGCCCATGTCGCCGAAGCGCTGCGGGCCCAGTCCGTCGTCCTCGGTGACGCCGAACTCCTCGGCACCACGGAGCGGTTGCGCTCCGAACTGGTGGGCACCGGACCGCTGGACCCCCTGCTCGCCGACCCGGAGGTCACCGACGTCCTGGTCTCCGCGCCCGACCGGGTGTGGGCCGACCGGGGGCGCGGACTGCACCTGACCGGGATCGCGTTCCCCGACGCCGCAGCGGTCCGCCGGCTCGCCCAACGCCTCGCCGCCGCGGCCGGCCGCCGACTCGACGACGCCCGCCCCTGGGTCGACGCCCGACTGCCCGACGGCACCCGGCTGCACGCCGTGCTGCCGCCCGTCGCGGTCGGCTCGACCTGCCTGTCCCTGCGGGTGGCCCGACCCCGCGCCTTCACCCTCGACGAACTGGTGGCCGCCCGCACGGTGCCCCCGGGCGGCGACCGCCTCCTGCGGGCCCTGCTGGACGCCCGGTTGTCCTACCTGGTCAGCGGGGGCACCGGCACCGGGAAGACGACGCTGCTGAGCACCCTGCTCGGGCTCGTCGCCCCCGGCGAACGCATCGTCCTCGCCGAGGACTCCGCGGAGCTGCGCCCCGAGCACCCCCATGTGGTCAGGCTGGAGGCCCGGCCCGCCAACCAGGAGGGCGCGGGCCTGGTGAGCCTGCGGGACCTGGTGCGCCAGGCACTGCGGATGCGCCCCGACCGCCTCGTGGTCGGCGAGGTGCGCGGCGGCGAGGTCCTGGACCTGCTCGCCGCGCTCAACACCGGTCACGAGGGCGGCTCGGGCACCCTGCACGCGAACGCCGCCGCCGCGGTACCGGCCCGGCTGGAGGCGCTCGCCATGGCCGCCGGGCTGGGCCGGGCCGCCCTGCACAGCCAACTCGCCGCCGCGGTGTCGGTGGTGCTCCACCTGGTGCGGGACCGCCGGGGAGGGCGCCGGGTCGCCGAGGTGCGGGTACTGGAACGCGACCCCTCGGGCCTGGTGGTGACGGCCCCCGCGCTGCGGTGGGCGCCCGGTGGGTTCACCCGCGAGCGGGGCTGGCCCCGGCTGCGGGAACTGCTCGGGGAGGCCCTGTGACCGCCCCGACCCCCGGCGCACCCGGATGGACGGCCCTGTTCTGGGCGCTCGCGCTCTGCGCCGCCGCCCTGGCGACGGCGGCCCGGGCCCGTCGGGCGGGGCGTGCCCGGCACAGGCGGGTGCTCCTCGCCCCGCCGGGGGCGGCCGAGGCACCGAACCCGTACGGAGCCGCTGTCGCGCGTCTGCTCGGACGGGCGCGGGGACGGGTCGGAGGCGAGGCGTGGCTCCTGGCCGGCGGCGCGGTGCTGGCCCTCGCGGGAGGCTCGCCCGTCCCGCTGGTCCTGGCCGTGCTGGCGGTGCCGCCGGCCCGGCGGGCGCTTCGCGGACGGGCCCGGCGGATCGCCCGGGAGCAGCGGGCGGACGAGGTGATCGCGCTGTGCGCCGCGCTGGTGGGCGAGGTGCGGGCCGGACGCCAGCCGGGCGAGGCCCTGGTGGCACTGACCGGGGCGTCCGGCAGCGGACTCGGCGGCCACCGCGAACGGGTCCTGGCCGCCGCCCGGTTCGGCGGGGACGTGCCCCGCACCCTGGCCGGCGCGGCCCTCGAACCGGGGGCCGAGGGGTTGCGCGGGCTCGCCGCCTGCTGGCGGGTGGCGGTCGACCGGGGCGCGGGGCTCGCCGCCGGACTGGAACGGGTGGAGAACGCGCTGCGGGCGGAGCGGGAGCGGCGCGGTGAACTGCGCGCCGGGTGCGCGGCGGCCCGGGCGACCGCGGTGCTGCTCGCCGGACTGCCGGCGGTGGGGCTGCTGTTCGGCTGGGCGCTCGGCGCGCAGCCCCTCCGGGTGCTGCTGCACACCGGCGCCGGGCTGCTGTGCCTGGGCGCGGGGGCGGCCTTGGAGACGGCGGGGCTGTGGTGGGCGTCGCGGATCGTACGGGGCGCCGAGCGGTGAGGGCCCGCCTCCGGCGGACGGGCCGGGCGGGAGCGGTCGACGAGGAGGACCTGATGGGCACGGGACGGGGCGAGCGGGCCGTGCGGTGGGCCCGCGTGGCGGAGCAACTGGCCCGGGCGGGACGCCCGGTGGACCCGGGCCGGGTGCTGGACACCGGCGGAGGCCGGCCGGACCGTCCGGCGAGCCGCTCTCCGGGGCCGGGGCGGCCGGGGGGCCGGCCCGCACCCGGCCGGCACCAGCGCTGGATGGTGCCCGCGGGGGCCTGGTGCGTCGGGTTCCTCTGGGCCGAGGGGATCGTCGGGGTCCTGGTCGGGGCGGTGGCCGCGGTCGCCGCCGGCTGGTTCGACCGCAGTAGGCCACCGGGGCCGGCCGCACCCGAACCGGACCCCGAACTCCCCCTGGCGGCCGACCTGCTGGCCGCGTGCGTGGCGGCCGGCGCGGACCCGGTGACGGCCGCCCGAGCGGTGGGGGAGTCGCTGGTGGGACCGCCGGACGGTTCGACGGACGGCTCGGTGGGGGCGGCCCTGGTGCGGGGCGCGGCGGAGGTGCGGCTCGGCGCCGCACCGGGCGAAGCCTGGCGCGCGTTGGCGGCACTGCCGGAGGCGGGCGGGTTGGCCCGGTTGCTGGCGCAGGCGACCGAATCGGGGGCCCCGGCCGCGGCTCCCGTGGCCCGGTACGCCGCGGAGGTCCGGGCCGCACGCGGACGGCGACGGGCCGCCCGGGCCCGGCGGGCCGGAGTCCTGATCACGGCGCCCGTGGGGCTGTGCTTCCTGCCCGCGTTCCTCGTCATCGGGGTGCTGCCGGTGGTGATCGGACTGGCCGAACGGATGTGGGGGCCCGGCGCGGGCTGAGCGAGGACCACGACACGCGTCGACGTGACGCCCGTCGAGGAACGGGCCGAACGAACGGAACGACGCGCTCCGGAACCGGAGCGCGGGAACGGGGAGACGGACATGGACGAGGAAGGCACGACGAGCACCGGACGGAGCCCGGCGCGGCCGGCGGCGAGGGCGCGGGCCCGGACCCGGAGCGGGACCCCGACCGGTCCCCGGAGCGGCGCGGCCCGGTCCCGGGCGAACACCGATCGCGGGGTCGTGACCTCCGAGTACGCGGTCGGGCTGATCGCGGCGGTGGGGTTCGCCGGGGTGCTGTACAAGGTGGTCACCAGCGACCGGGTGAGTGCGGCGCTGTACGGCCTGGTGGAACGGGCCCTCGATGCCGCGCCGTGAGGCCGGGCGGGAGCCGGGGGCGCCGGTGGGCACGGGCCCGCCGCCGGCCCCCCGGTCGCCCGATCGCGGCTTCGTGACGGCGGAGTCGGCGGTGGTCCTCCCGGTCCTGACGGTGTTCGCCCTCGCCCTCGTGTGGGCGCTGCTGGCGGCCGCCGCCCAGATCCAGTGCGTGGACGCGGCCCGGGCCGGAGCCCGGGCCGCCGCCCGGCAGGACCCGGACGCGGTGGTGGTGGACCGGGCCCGTCGGGCGGCCCCCGAGGGCGCACGGGTCACGGTGCGCCGGGCGGACGGACTGGTGCGGGTGGAGGTCGTCGCGCCCCCGCCCGGGCCGGACGCGGTGCCCCTGCGGCTGCGGCACACGGCGGTCGCCGCGGCCGAGGAGGACGCGGAGGTGCTGCCGTGAGGGCCCCGCACCACCGCCCCCGCCCGGGCGACCGCGGTGCGGCGACGGTGTGGGCCGTGACGGGGATCGCCGTGCTGATGGTGGTGTTCACGGCGGTGCTCGCCCTGGGCCAGGCGGCGACCGTGCGGCACCGGGCCGCCGCGGCGGCCGACCTCGCCGCGCTCGCGGCGGCGGACCGCTGGGCGGACGGCCCGGCGGCCGCCTGCGCCCGGGCGCGCACCGTCGCCGGCGCCAACGGGGCCCGGGTCCTGCGGTGCGCGCTGGCCGGAGAGGTCGCCGAGGTGCGGGTGGCGGCGGGCCGGGCCCCGCTGGTCGCCGAGGACCGGGCCCGCGCGGGCCCGCCCGGAGCGCTGCCCCTCCCGGCCGTGCCCGTCCCCGGGGCCCGGACCGCGCCGGGCCGGGGCGGGGCCGGCTGCTCAGCCGGTGGAGGGCGTCCCGGCGGCCCGTCCTGGGTCCGGGGCCCCGGACAGGAGTGCCGTCAGCAGCCGCACCGCACCCCGCTTGTGCAGGGGGTCGTTGCCGTTGCCGCATTTGGGGGACTGCACGCAGGAGGGGCACCCGGCCGTGCACTCGCAGACGGCGATGGCCTCCCGGGTGGCGGTCAGCCACTCCCGGGCGGTGTGGAAGGCGCGTTCCGCGAACCCCGCCCCACCGGGGTGGCCGTCGTACACGAACACGGTGGGCAGCAGCGTGTCCGCGTGCAGCGGGACCGACACCCCGCCGATGTCCCAGCGGTCGCAGGTGGCGAAGAGCGGCAGCATGCCGATCGAGGCGTGCTCGGCGGCGTGCAGGGCGCCGGCCAACTGCTCCGGGCCGATCCGGGCGGCGTCCAACTGGTCCTCGGTGACCGTCCACCACACCGCGCGGGTGCGCAGGGTGCGCGGCGGCAGGTCCAACTTGGTCTCGCCGAGCACCTCGCCCGTCACCAACCGGCGGCGCAGGAACGACACCACCCGGTGGGTGACCTCCACCGACCCGTAGCAGAGCCGGCCGGCCCCCCAGGGGACCACGAGGTCGGTCTCCAACACGGACACCGAGGTCACGTCCCGCGCGACCGTGGAGTAGGTGGGGGCGGCCGGTTCCACCAGGGCGACGGAGTCGTCGAGGTCCAGGCGCCGCACCAGATAGCTGCGCCCCTGGTGCAGGTGGACGGCGCCCTCGTGGACGGAGGAGTGCGCGGCCGAAGCGTCCACCGTGCCGAGCAGCCGCCCGCTGTCCGCCTCCACGATCTGCACGGGCGTCCCGCCGCCGCCCCGGATGTCGGTGAGGTCGGCGGCGCGCTCCCGCCGCGTCCAGTGCCAGGCGGCGGTGCGCCGGCGCAGCAGCTTCGCCGCCTCCAACTGGGGCAGCAGCCCGGGCGCCGCCGGGCCGAAGAGCGCCAGGTCCCCGTCGGTGAGCGGAAGCTCCGCCGCGGCGGCGCACAGATGGGGGGCGAGCACGTACGGGTTGTCCGGGTCGAGCACCGTCGACTCGACCGGTTGGTCGAACAGGGCCTCGGGGTGGTGGACGAGGTAGGTGTCCAGGGGGTCGTCTCGGGCGACCAGGACGGCCAGCGCGCCCTGCCCGGCGCGTCCGGCCCGGCCCGCCTGCTGCCACAGGGAGGCCCGGGTTCCCGGGTAGCCGCAGATCAGGACGGCGTCCAGCCCGGACACGTCCACGCCGAGTTCGAGCGCGGTCGTGGCGGCGAGCCCGAGCAGTTCACCGGAGTGCAGGGCGCGCTCCAGCGCCCGGCGCTCCTCGGGGAGGTAGCCGCCCCGGTAGGCGGCGACCCGGTGGGCCAGGGCGCGGTCCGTCTCGGCGAGCCGGTCCTGTGCGATCACGGAGATCAGCTCGGAGCCGCGGCGGGACCGGACGAAGGCGACGGTGCGCACCTCGTCGCGCACCAGGTCGGTGAGGAGGTCGGCGGTCTCCGCGGTGGCGGTGCGGCGCACCGGTGCGCCCTTCTCGCCCTGCAACTCGGTCAGCGGCGGCTCCCACAGGGCGAACACCAGTTCACCACGCGGCGAGGCGTCGTCGGCCACCTCCACGACCGGCACGCCCGTGAGCCGCCCGGCGGCGACGGCCGGGTCCGCGGCGGTCGCCGACGCCAGCAGGAACACCGGCTCGGAGCCGTACCGGGCGCACAGCCTGCGCAGCCGGCGCACCACCTGGGCGACGTGCGAGCCGAAGACGCCGCGGTAGGTGTGGCACTCGTCGATCACCACGTACCGCAGCGCCCGCAGGAAGGAGGACCAGCGGGGGTGCGAGGGGAGGATGCCGCGGTGCAGCATGTCCGGATTGGTCAGGACGTACGTGCCGTACTGGCGGATCCACTCGCGTTCCTCGAACGGGGTGTCGCCGTCGTACACCGCCGGGCGCACCGCACTGCCCAGCGGGGCCGCCAGTTCCCGCACCAACCGGAGCTGGTCGGCGGCGAGCGCCTTCGTCGGCGCCAGGTACAGGGCCGTGGCCCCCCGGCCGTTCGGCGCCTCGGAGCCGTCCAGCACCGCCGACAACAGGGGCACCAGGTACGCCAGCGACTTGCCGGAAGCGGTGCCGGTGGCGACGACGACCGACTCCCCGTCCAGGGCGTGCCGCGCCGCCGTCGCCTGGTGGGCCCAGGGGCGCTCGATCCCGGCCTCCCGGAGCGCGGCGGTCACCTCGGGGCGAATCCCCGGCGGCCACTCGGCATGGCGCCCCGCACGCGGGGGCAAGTGCTCCGTATGAGTGATGCGGGTGGCCCTCCCTTGCCGTGCCGTCAACCGGCGCAGGACGGCGTCGGGAGCGTCGTCGGCATCCGTTCCGGGGCCGGACACGCCAGTACCACCCGGAGGTCCGGGGCGACCCGGACGCCCGGGCAGGCGAGGAAGATGAGTCAAATCGGCCATTGGCACCGAGTGTGTCACTGGTCTGGTGGACAATCACTGTCAGGCGCCGCAGAGGCTCCTGCGGCTTTGGTCGTCCCCGCCGCCATGGGGGGTGCTCCATGATTGAATGCCCACGCGGCTGGCGATCCGTCCCGGGGGTTCATGCCGAGGTGTCCCGAGGGGCGACCGCTCGATAGCAAGGTGCTGGAGGATCTGTGGACCTGTCCCTGTCGACCCGTACCGTCGGCGATCGTACGGTCGTCGAGGTCGGTGGCGAAATCGATGTGTATACCGCGCCCAAGCTGCGGGAGCAGCTGGTCGAGCTGGTGAACGACGGCAGCTTCCACCTCGTCGTCGACATGGAGGGCGTCGATTTCCTCGACTCCACCGGGCTCGGCGTACTGGTGGGCGGGCTGAAGAGGGTGCGCGCCCACGAGGGTTCGCTGCGTCTGGTGTGCAACCAGGAGCGCATCCTGAAGATCTTCCGCATCACCGGTCTGACCAAGGTGTTCCCGATCCACACCTCGGTCGAGGACGCCGTCGCCGCCACCGACTGACGACCGACCCTCCCCGGGCCAGGCCCGGGGAGGTCGTACGACCCTGGGGGCCGGGCCCCTGGCCCGGCCCCCGAACAGCACGTCGGCCCGTCCGAGGGGGACGCATGGCAACCGTGGAACTCCGTTTCAGCGCACTCCCCGAACACGTGCGGACCGCCAGACTGGTCGCGGCCGCCGTGGCCCGCCGAGCAGGTGTCGACGAGGCCGTCCTGGACGAGGTCCGCCTCGCGGTCGGCGAGGCGTGCACCCGCGCGGTCGGCCTGCACCAGGACGCCGGCATCGACGCGCCGGTGCAGGTGCAGTTGATCGAGGAGGAGAAGCAGTTCTCCATCGTGGTCGGCGACGAGGCCCCCCGCTCCGCCCCGGACGCGGTCGGCTCCGGGGAGGACGCCGAGAGCGAGGACGACATGGGCCTCGCGGTGATCAGCGGCCTGGTGGACGACGTCGAGGTCACCTCCGACCCGTCCGGCGGCGCCATCCGCATGACCTGGCCCACCCCGGCCCCGTAACCCCCCGCACCCCCAGGGGCGGCCCGCGGGCGTTCACGCCCCCGCCGCCCGCCCCCGGGTGCGGCCCCGCACCGCCCCCGCGCCCCGCCGCCGGGCCGAGGCGCCCCCGGGGCCCCAGCGGCCCGGGCCCGCCCGGTGCGCCACCCGTTCGGGCGTCCTCGCACGGAGAAATCCCGACACGCAGCCGCGCCCTTCCGGTGACCGCACCGCCGCCCACTACCGTGCTCCTGCGGACGGGCCGCCCACCCCGGCGCCCCCGAACCACCCCACCCCCGGGCCAGGCCCACACCCCCGCCCCCGGCCGGGCCCGTCAGGGCCCCTTGCGCCGGGACCGGGGCTCCCGCCCGGGCCTCCCGCGGCGGCCCGGCACCACCCGCACCCCCTACGAGCCACGAGCCACGAGCACGTTCACGGCCCGGGCCCGTCCGGCCGCGGGGACGGGGCGCGGGCCGCGCCCCCGGCACGGAGAAGGACGAATGGCGCAACCCCACCCCCGGCCGGACACCAGCCACGCCGCCGCGGTCCTGACGACGGACCTCCGCCTGACCGTCATGGCCGCCGCGACCGTCGCCGTGGCCGCCCTCCTGGTGGCCGCGGTCCTGGCGCACCGGGTCCGCGCGGCCGACGAAGGCACCGACCGCACGAAGCGGATCGCCGCCGCCGTGCGGGAAGGCGCGCGCACCCACCTGACCCGCCACCTGCGCACCCTCGCCCTCCTCGTGGCGATCGGCTGCGCCCTGCTGCTCCTGCTTCCCGCCGCCGACGGGAACCAGCGCGCCGGCCGATCGGTGTCCTTCCTGCTCGGCGCCGGGCTCGCGGCGCTCTCCGGCCACCTCGGCACGCGCCTCGCGGTCCTCGGCGGCGCACGGGTCGCGGCGGCCTCCCGGGCCGCCGTCCTCGGCGAGCCGCGCCGGCCCGGACCCGTCACCACCGGGACCGCGCCCGGGGCCGCGGTCCTCCGCCGGACCGCACGGCTCGCGTTCCGCACCGGCGGCGCGGTCGGCGTCCTCACGGCCGGCCTCGCGCTGCTGGGGGTCTGCGGCACGGTGCTGGTGCACGCGGCGGACGCCCCCGAGGTGCTGACCGGCTTCGGGCTGGGCGCCGCCCTCGTCGCCGTGTTCCTCCGGCTCGGCGGGGGCCTCTTCGCCCGTGCCGCCGACCCGGGGGCCGGGCTGGTCACCGCCGGCGGCCGGGACGTGGCCAAGGACGACCCGCGCCATGCCGCGGCCCTCGCCGACCTGGTGGGCAACGGCGTCGGAGACGGCGCGGGCACCGCCGCCGACCTCTTCGCGGCCCATGCGGTGAGCCTCGTCGTCACGCTGCTCCTCGGCCGGGCCGCCCTCGGCGACGTCGGGCTGGCCTTCCCGCTCCTGGTGTCCGCCATCGGCGTGGTCGCCACGGCGATCGGGATCTTCGCGGTGGGGCCGCGGCGGACCGACCCGAGCGGGACGGCGGCGATCGGCCGCGGCTTCCCCGTCGCCGCGGCAACCGCCCTGGCCCTGGTCGGGGTGGCGGCGTTCCTCGGACTGCCGTCCTCCTTCGCCGCCCTGGCCGGGGTGACCGACCCCGCCGTACGGGCCGCGGCCGGCGACCCCCGGGTCCTGGTGTGCACCGCCGTCGCCGTCGGCATCGCCGCGGCGGCCCTCGCCCGACGGTTCGCGGGGGCCGCTCGCCGCCCCGGGCCCGGCACCGGGGGGCCGGCCGCCGTGGTCGGTACCGGGGCCGGGCTGCGGGCCGCCGCCGGCACCGCCCTGCTCGTCGGGCTCACCGCGGCCGGGGCGTTCCTGCTCGGCGGCGCGTCGACCGCCCTGGCCCTGTTCGCGGTGGCGCTCGCCGGCTCGGGGCTGCTGACCACGGTCGGCGTGCTCGTCGCGGTGAACGCGCTGGGCCCCGTCACCGACACCGCGCGGGGCGTCCTCGGGATCTCCGCCGAGGAGCACGGGGCGGGCTCCCGGGCGCTCGCCGGACCGGGCGCGCTCGGGGACGCCGCCGGGGCGGTCGCCCGGATGGTCACCGTCGCCGCGTCCGCCCTCGCGGCCACCGCCCTGCTCGGCGCCTCCCGGTCCGCCGCCGGTGCGCCGCACCTCGCGGCGGACCCCGCCCGCCCCGCCCATCTGCTCGGGCTGCTCGCGGGCGCGGCGGTGGTGTGCCTGTTCGCGGGGGCGGCGATCGGCGCGGCGACCCGGTCGGCGGACGCCGTGGTGCGGGAGGCGCGGCGGCAGCTCCGGGAGCGCCCCGGGATCACCGAGCGCACCGAGCGGCCCGGGTACGGGCGGGTGGTCGACCTGTGCACCCGGGACGCGCTGCGGGAGTCGTCGGCCCCCGGGCTGCTCGCGGTCCTCGCCCCCGTGGCGGTCGGCTTCGCCCTCGGCCCCGGCCCGCTCGGCGCGTTCCTCGCCGGCGCGATCGCCACCGGCGTCCTGTTGGCGGCGTTCCTCGCCCACTGCGGCGACGGGGTCCCGGACGGCCCCGGGGACCGGTGCGGCGCGGGGCCCGGCGCGGCCGGCGGCCCGTTCCGGGACACCGTGGGACCGGCGGTCGACCCGCTGCTGACCGCGATGGGAACGGCGGCCCTGCTGATCGTGCCCGCGGTTCACGCCCTCGGCCCCGGCCCCGGTGCCGATCCCCTGGTCCGCGCCCTGATCGCGGTCACCGCCTGCACGGTGCTCGTCCTCGTCGCCGTCCGCGCCGCCGTCGCCCGCCGGGATCACGGACCGCACGGCGCGGCGGAGGTCGACGGAGCGCGCCGGGAGCCGCAACACGCCGGTGGGCCCGATCCGTTGGGGTGACCCGGACTCCGTCGTCCGCGTCTCCCGGGGCTGCCCGGCCCCGTCGTGAGTCTTCTCTCCCCCGGGCGCCACGGCTCTTGGTGCAAATGGCTTCAAAAGGGGGCGGAGCGGATGCCCCCGCGGCGGTGCTCCACCGGCCGCCGTGTATGTTCCGGGGCCGAGAGGCCACGGAAGGGACCGATCCGGTGAACAAGAAGCTCGCTGTCGCACTGTCCGGCGGTGCGGTACTCGTACTGGCCCTGTCGGGATGCGGCGACGACGGCAACGAGAAGCTCGACAAGTGGGCCAAGACGGTCTGCGACGCCGTCCAGCCCCAGGCGAAGAAGATCGAGGGCGCCAACAAGGCGATCCAGGCGCAGACCGCCGACAACAGCAAGCCGGAGGACGTCAAGACGACGGACTCCAAGGCGTTCCAGGACATGTCCGATGCCTACAAGGCGATCGGCACGGCCGTGCACGGGGCCGGCGCCCCGCCCGTCGACGACGGCGAGACCAAGCAGCAGAACGCGGTCAAGGAACTGAACGCCATCTCCGCCGCCTACGCCGGGCTGAAGAAGCAGGTCGACGGCCTCGACACCGAGGACCAGGGCCAGTTCGCCAGCGGCCTCGACGACGTCGCCGGCGAGCTGATCAAGCTCGGCCGGAGCGGGACCGACGCCCTCAAGAAGCTGGAGGAGGGCGACGTGGGCAAGGCCATGCAGAAGCAGGAGAGCTGCAAGGTCGCCGGCACCGCCCCGGCCGCGGCCACCGGCTGACGCTCGGGCCGGGCGCGGTCCCCGCGCCGGGCCGGGCGCGGTCCCCGCGAAGCGTCCCGGACGGCCGTGCGCCCGCCGGCGGCCCCGGCCGTCCGGCGGACACGCGGCCGTCCTCCGCCCACCCGGCGGGTGACAATGGCGGCGTGACTCTCTCCCGGCTGCCCGCGCTCGACGGTCCTCCCGCATCCTCCACGGCCCCCGGGGACGGGGCCCCCGGAGCACCGACGCCCCCCGGCCCACCGGCCGGGGCCGACGCGCCGGCCGGCCCCGGCACCGCCGCCCTGCTGCGAGAGGCCCTGCTCGCCGCCGACTTCACCGCGGACGGCCTCTTGGAACTGCTCGGCGCCCCCGCCTACGCGGCGCTCGCCCGCGGCGAGACCGTGCCCGCGCTGCGCGCCAGCCGCGGCGAAGGGCCCCTGGACGCCCTCGTCCGGCTGTTCCTGCTCCAGCAGCCGGTGCCCCGCGCCCGGCTCGCCGCGGTGCTCCCGGTCGCCGCCTGCGAGGCCGCCGGATGGCTGACCGCGGTGGGCGGGGACGAACTCGCGGCGAGCGTCGACGTCCGGCCCTACGGCGGGCCCGACGGCGAGGACTGGTTCATCGTCTCCGACCTCGGGTGCGCGGTCGGGGGCGCCGGCGGGGCCGCCGGGGCGGACGGCGCGCCCGCCGAGGAGGGCGTCGTCCTCGGCGTGGGCGGCGCCTCCACCACCCTCGCCGGCATCACCGTGCGCACCCCGGTCGGCGCCGCGCTGGACCTCGGCACCGGCTCCGGCATCCAGGCCCTGCACGCCTCCCGCCACGCCACCCGGGTCACCGCGACCGACCTCAATCCGCGCGCCCTGCACATCACCCGGCTCACCCTCGCCCTCTCCGGGGCGCCCGCGGCCGAGGTGCTGGAGGGGTCGCTGTTCGAACCGGTCGGCGACCGCACCTTCGACCTGATCGTCTCCAACCCGCCGTTCGTGATCTCGCCCGGGGCCCGGCTCGCCTACCGCGACGGCGGCATGAGCGGCGACGCGCTGTGCCGGGCGCTCGTCCAGCAGGCGGGGGAGCGGCTCAACCCGGGCGGGTACGCGCAGTTCCTCGCCAACTGGCAGCACGTGGACGGCGAGGACTGGACGGAGCGGCTGCGGTCCTGGGTGCCGCGCGGCTGCGACGCCTGGATCGTGCAGCGCGAGGTCCAGGACGTCACCCAGTACGCGGAACTGTGGCTGCGGGACGCCGGCGACCACCGTGCCGACCCGGCCGCGTACGCCGCCCGCTACGACGCCTGGCTCGACGAGTTCGCCGCGCTCGACACCCGCGCCGTGGGCTTCGGCTGGATCACCCTGCGCCGCACCGGCGCGCCCCGCACCTCCATCACCGTCGAGGAGTGGCCGCACCCGGTGGAGCAGCCCCTCGGGGACGCCGTCCGCGCCCACTTCGCCCGCCAGGACTACCTGCGCGACCACGACGACGCCGCCCTGCTGGCCGACCGCTTCCGGCTCGCGGCCGAGGTGGTGCAGGAACAGGTCGGGCTGCCGGGTGCGGAGGACCCCGAGCACGTGGTGCTGCGTCAGAACCGGGGCATGCGCCGGGCCGCCCGGGTCGACACGGTGGGCGCCGGGTTCGCCGGGGTGTGCGACGGCTCGATGACCGCCGGCCGCATCCTGGACGCCATCGCCCAACTCCTGGGCGAGGACCCGGTGGTGCTGAGGTCGAACACCCCCGCACAGATCCGGTCATTGGTCGAACAGGGCTTCCTGGAGCCGGTCACCGGCTGATCCGGGCCCGGCCCGCCGGCCCCGCACGGCCCGACCGGCCGTCGCCGAGGGCACCGGTCCGTCCGCGGCACGGGTTCACCCGGCCGGCGGGGCGGCGTTCACCCGCGGTTCGCCACGCCGACGTCCGCACCTGCCAGCCTCCCACCGCTGGGGTCCGGGGAACGGAAGGCTGAGGGCCATGGAGAGTGCGCCGGCGATCTTCGCGGGATTGGTGTTCGCCCTGTTCGGGGCCGCGTTGTTGGTGTGGACGGGCGCCCGGCTGTGGCAGGGGCTGCCGGTCGCGGAGGGGGTGGCCCGGACCAGGTCCGCGACGGTGGCGGCCACCGTGGGAGCGCTCGCCCTGCTGCTCGCCCTCTGGTGCTTCGCCCAGCTCTGACCGTCCCGGCGTCGTCCGTCCCGGCCGGGCGCCGGTCGCGGCGGGATCCCGCCACCCGGTCGGCCCCGGCCGGCCGGGGCGCGTCCGCTGTTCGCCGCCGGCGCAGCACGTGCTTCGGCCCCGTCGGCACTCCGGGCGGCAGGAAAGGTGGTAGTCGGGTTACCGTTCGAGTGGCCGTTGCGGGCTTTTCCCGTTTGACACGGGGGCGGGATGTACCGTCACACTCCGCAGCGACAGCGTGCGGGCGCCGTTCCGCACCCGCCGACGAGACGCATCGCAGCGTCAACGAGCGCCGACCGGAGAGAAGAGCAGAAGTTGTCCCCGACCAGCGAGACCCGCCGACTCGTGATCGTCGAGTCGCCTGCCAAGGCGAAGACGATCAAGGGCTACCTCGGCCCCGGCTACGTCGTCGAGGCGAGCGTCGGGCACATCCGCGACCTCCCCAGCGGGGCCGCCGAGGTCCCGGAGAAGTACACGGGCGAGGTGCGCCGCCTCGGGGTGGACGTCGAGCACGACTTCCAACCCATCTACGTCGTCAACGCCGACAAGCGGGCCCAGGTCAAGAAGCTCAAGGACCTGCTCAGCGAATCCGACGAACTCTTCCTCGCCACCGACGAGGACCGCGAGGGCGAGGCCATCGCCTGGCACCTCCAGGAGGTGCTGAAGCCCAAGATCCCCGTCCACCGGATGGTCTTCCACGAGATCACCAAGGACGCGATCCGCGAGGCCGTCGCCAACCCGCGCCAACTGAACAAGAAGCTGGTCGACGCCCAGGAGACCCGCCGCATCCTCGACCGCCTGTACGGCTACGAGGTGTCGCCCGTCCTGTGGAAGAAGGTCATGCCGCGGCTGTCGGCGGGCCGCGTCCAGTCCGTCGCCACCCGGCTCGTCGTCGAGCGGGAGCGCGAGCGCATCGCCTTCCGCTCCGCCGAGTACTGGGACCTCACCGGCACCTTCGGCACCGGCCGCACCGGGGACGCCTCCGACCCGGCCTCGCTGGTCGCCCGGCTCACCTCCGTCGACGGCAAGCGGGTCGCCCAGGGCCGCGACTTCGACTCGCTCGGCCGCCTCAAGGGCGCCAACACCCTCCACCTCGACGAGGCGGCCGCCCGCGCGCTGGCCGCCGCCCTGGAGCAGGCCCGGTTCGCGGTCCGCTCGGTGGAGTCCAAGCCGTACCGCCGCTCCCCGTACGCGCCGTTCCGCACCACCACCCTCCAGCAGGAGGCGAGCCGCAAGCTCGGCTTCGGCGCGAAGGCCACGATGCAGGTCGCGCAGAAGCTGTACGAGAACGGCTTCATCACCTACATGCGGACGGACTCCACGACCCTCAGCGACACGGCCGTGGCCGCCGCCCGCGCCCAGGTCACCCAGCTGTACGGGGCGGACTACCTGCCCGACAAGCCGCGCACCTACGCCGGCAAGGTCAAGAACGCCCAGGAGGCGCACGAGGCGATCCGCCCCTCGGGTGATCGTTTCCGCACCCCCGCCGCCACCGGACTCACCGGCGACCAGTTCCGGCTCTACGAGCTGATCTGGAAGCGCACCGTCGCCTCCCAGATGAAGGACGCCGTCGGCAACTCCGTCACCGTCAAGATCGCCGGCACCGCCGCGGACGGCCGGGACGCCGAGTTCTCCGCCTCCGGCAAGACGATCACCTTCCACGGCTTCCTCAAGGCGTACGTCGAGGGCGCCGACGACCCCAACGCCGAACTGGACGACCGCGAGCGCCGGCTGCCGCAGGTGAGCGAGGGCGACCCGCTCTCCGCCGACGCCCTGTCCGTCGACGGACACGCCACCAAGCCGCCCGCCCGCTACACCGAGGCCAGCCTGGTCAAGGAGCTCGAAGAGCGCGAGATCGGCCGCCCGTCCACCTACGCGTCGATCATCGGCACCATCCTGGACCGCGGCTACGTCTTCAAGAAGGGCACCGCGCTCGTCCCCTCCTTCCTGTCGTTCGCCGTGGTCAACCTGCTGGAGAAGCACTTCGGCCGGCTGGTCGACTACGACTTCACCGCCAAGATGGAGGACGACCTCGACCGCATCGCCAGCGGCGAGGCCCAGGCCGTGCCGTGGCTCAAGCGGTTCTACTTCGGCGAGGGCGAGGCCCGGGACGCCGGCGGCGCCGCCGAAGCCGGCAACGGCGACGGCGACCACCTCGGCGGCCTCAAGGAACTCGTCACCGACCTCGGCGCCATCGACGCCCGCGAGGTGTCCTCGTTCCCCGTCGGGGACGGCATCGTGCTGCGCGTCGGCCGCTACGGCCCCTACGTCGAGCGCGGCGAGCGCGGCGCCGAGGGGTACCAGCACGCCGACGTCCCCGAGGACCTCGCCCCCGACGAACTGACCGTCGCCCACGCGGAGGAACTGCTGGCCAAGCCCAGCGGCGACTTCGAACTCGGCACCGACCCGGTCAGCGGCCACCCGATCGTCGCCAAGAACGGCCGCTACGGCCCGTACGTCACCGAGGTGCTGCCCGAGGGCACCCCGAAGACCGGCAAGAACGCCGTCAAGCCGCGGACCGCCTCGCTCTTCAAGACGATGTCCCCGGACACCGTCACCCTGGACGAGGCCCTCAAGCTGATGTCCCTGCCGCGGGTGGTGGGCGCCGACGCCGAGGGCGTGGAGATCACCGCGCAGAACGGCCGCTACGGGCCCTACCTCAAGAAGGGCACCGACTCCCGCTCGCTCACCTCCGAGGACCAGCTCTTCACCATCACCCTGGACGAGGCGCTGGCCATCTACGCCCAGCCCAAGCAGCGCGGCCGGGCCGCGGCCAAGCCGCCCCTGAAGGAACTGGGCGAGGACCCGGTCAGCGGGAAGCCGGTGGTGGTGAAGGACGGCCGCTTCGGGCCGTACGTCACCGACGGGGAGACCAACGCGACGCTGCGGGCCGCCGACAGCGTCGAGGAGATCACCCCCGAACGCGGTTACGAACTGCTCGCCGAGAAGCGGGCCAAGGGCCCCGCCAAGAAGACGGCGAAGAAGGCCGCCAAGAAGGCCCCGGCCAAGAAGGCGCCCGCGAAGAAGGCGACCACCGCCAAGAAGACGGCCGCCAAGACCCCGGCGAAGAAGACCGCCGCGAAGAAGACCGCCGCGAAGAAGACGGCCGCCAAGAAGACGACGGCCAAGGCCACCGCCGCCGAGGACTGACCGGAGAGCCCCGCCGCCCCCCGTCTCCGGGCGCGCGGCGGGGCCTCGGGCGGTCCCGGGCCTGCGCAGCCCGCACGCACGAGCGATCCACCCCGGTCCGTGCCGGTGCGCCGTCCGGTGTCCGCACGGGCGGATAGGCTGTCAGGATGACGCGAGCCGAGCAGCCAACGGCCGGGAAACCGGCCCCCGACACCGCCCTGGTCGCCGATTCCCGAGAGCGTGCGATCCGCGGCCTGCTGCGCAACGGCCCGCTCAAACGCCTCTGGGGGGCCCAACTGGTCTCCGGGGTCGCGGACGCCCTCGCCCTGCTGGTCCTGGTGCTGCTGACCCTGCGGGCGGCCCTCTCCGAAGCCGCCTTCGGCGGGGAGTACCGGGGCGCCGCGCTCGCCGTCGCCGCCGTCCTCGGCGCCCGCGCCCTCGCCACCCTGCTGACCGGCGCGGTTCTGCTCGGCCCGCTCACCTCGCTCACCTCGCCCGGTGGCTACCTCGACCGCCGCTGGACCATGATCACCGCCGATGGCCTGCGCGCGGTCCTGCTGATCCTGGCTCCGCTGTGGCTGGACTGGACCCCCGGCAGCGCCCTGACGCTGCTGCTGGTCACCGCCTTCGTCCTCGGCGTCGCCGAACGCTTCTGGACGGTCTGCCGGGAGAGCGCCGCCCCCGCACTGCTGCCCGCGCCCCCGGCCGAGGGGACGGCGGTCCGCCCGCTCCCCGACCACCTGGGAACGCTGCGCGCCCTGTTCCTGCGCACCGGCTTCGTCTCCCTCCCGCTGGCCGCCGCGCTGCTCGTCGCCGTCACCCTGCTCGGCAACCTGCTCGGCACCGGCATCGACTGGTTCGGCGCCCACCAGGCGGCGCTCGCCGGCTACGCCGCCGCCGGGCTCTTCGCGGCCTCGCTGTCCGTCCTGTGGTTCCTCGCCCTGCCCGCGACGCCGACCCCCCGGGCCCGCTCCCCGCTGGAGGGCCTGCGGCCCCCGCGCACCGGCACCGGTCCCGACAAGGGCCGCACCGGCGCCCTCACCCTGCTCGTCCTCGCCTGCGCCGCGGTCGCCGCCGCGATCTCCGTCGCCGTCGCGGTCGCCGCCCTGCTCGCCGCCGACCTCGGCGGCGGGCCCGTCCTCTACGGGCTCCAGGTGCTCGCCCTGACCGGCGGCACCGTCCTCGGCATCCGCCTCGGCCCCGCCGTGCTGCCCCTGCTCTCCCGGCGCCGGCTCTTCGCCCTGGCCATCGCCACCACCGGCATCGCCCTGCTCGCGGCCGGACTCGTCCCGGACGTCACCACGGTCCTGCTGATCCTGACCCTCGCCGGCACCGGCGCGGGCGTCGCCGCGCACACCGGGCACGCCCTCCTCGACCTGGAGACCGAGGAGTACCGCCGCGCCCGCACCACCGAGCACCTGCACGCCGTGGTGCGCGTGTTCACCGCCCTGGGCGCGGTGCTCGCCCCGGTGCTCGCCGGGCTGATCGGGCCGCACCGCCTGGCCAACGGCAAGTTCGTCTTCGACCACGGCGGCGCCGCCTTCACGCTGATGCTGGTCGGCGCGCTGCTGCTGCCCGTCGCCGCCCTCGTCCTCGCCCGCGCCGACGACCGCTCCGGCGTCCCGCTCCGCCAGGACCTGCGGGACGCGCTGCGCGGCTCCGACCCGGCCCAGGCCCCGGCGGACACCGGCTTCTTCATCGCCCTGGAGGGCGGCGACGGCGCCGGCAAGTCCACCCAGGCCGAGGCGCTCGCCGAGTGGATCCGCGGCAAGGGCCACGAGGTCGTCGTCACCCGCGAACCGGGCGCCACCCCGGTCGGCAAGCGGCTGCGCTCGATCCTGCTGGACGTCTCCGACGCCGGCCTCTCGCACCGCGCCGAGGCCCTGCTGTACGCGGCCGACCGCGCCGAGCACGTCGACACCGTGGTCCGCCCCGCCCTGTCCCGCGGCGCCGTGGTGATCTCCGACCGGTACATCGACTCCTCCGTCGCCTACCAGGGCGCCGGCCGTGACCTGTCGCCCACCGAGGTCGCCCGGATCTCCCGCTGGGCCACCGACGGGCTGGTCCCGCACCTCACGGTCCTCCTCGACGTCGACCCGCGGGCCGCCCGCGAACGGTTCACCGAGGCCCCCGACCGGCTGGAGTCGGAACCCGTCGAGTTCCACGAGCGGGTCCGCTCCGGCTTCCTCGCCCTCGCCGCCGCCGCGCCCGGCCGCTACCTGGTCGTCGACGCCGGCCAGGAGCCCGAGGCCGTCACCACCGTCGTCCGCAACCGCCTCGACGTCCTGCTGCCGCTCTCCGAAGCCGAGGTCAAGGCGCAGGAGGAGGCCCGCCGGGCCGCCGAGGAGGCCGAGCGCAAGCGCCTCGAAGAGGAGGCCGCCCGCAAGGCCGAGGAGGAGCGGCTGGAACGCGAGCGCCAGGAACAACTCGCCAAGCTGCGCGCCGAGGAGGAGGAGCGCAAGCGGCGCGAGCTGGAGGAGGCCCAGCGCCGCGAGGCCGAACGCCAGGCCGAGGAGGCCCGCCGGCGGGCCGAGGAGGCCCGCCGCCGCGAGGAGGAGGCCCGCCGGGCCGCGGAGGAGGCCGAGCGCAAGCGCCTGGCGGAGGAGGCCGCCCGCAAGGCGGAGGAGGAGCGGCTGAAGCGCGAGGCCGAGGAGGAGGCCCGCCTCAAGGCCGAGGCCGAGGCACGCCGCCGGGAACGCCAGCGCAAGGCCGAGGAGGCCCTGTTGAAGGCCGAGGAAGCCCGGCGGGCCGCGGAGGCCGCGGAGGAGGCGCGCCGCGCCGAGGAGGCCCGCGAGGCCGAAGAGGCCAGGCAGGCCGAGGAGGCCCGCCGGGCGGAAGAGGCCCGCGAGGCCGAAGAGGCGCGCCGGGCGGAGGAGGCCCGGCAGGCGAAGGCCGCCCGGGCCCGCGCCGCAGCCAAGGCCAAGGCGGAAGCCGAGGCCGAGGCGTTGGCCGAAGCGGCCCGGAACCGCTCCAAGGCCGACCTGAAGAAGAAGGAAGCGGCACCGAACCGCACACAACCGACCAAGGGCGCCCGGTCGACCAGCCTGCCGGACGACGAGACCGTGCAGACCCCGGTCGTCGCCGACCCGCCCCGCCGCACCCCCGCCGGAGCCGAGGACGACACGGCCACCCTGCCCCGCTTCCGCCCCACCGGGCCGGAGGACGAGACCGCAGTGCTGCCCCAGGTGCCCGGGGACCGCGCCGCCGACGCCCCGACCGACCGGGTGCCGCCCGGCTACTTCCGCGACGAGCCCGCCGCCGGCGGCTCCCGCCGCCCGCGCAGCGGAGTGCTCGGGCCCAACGACCGCACCGCGGAACTGCCCCAGCTCGACGAACGGGGCGTGCCCCGGCGTCCCCCGTCCGACTGGGCGGAGGAGACCCCGCTGGACGACCTGCCCAGCCTCGCGGACGAACTCCTCGGTCCGCACCACGACGACTCCGACCCCCGGGACGGCTGGGGCGGGCCGAAGCGTCGCCGCTGACCCGCGCCCCGGTCCGGACTGTCGGCGGCGTCGTCCAGAATGGACGGTGGGACGGCCCGGCCACGCGTGCGCCGCGGTCCGCGGCGCACGGACGGAACGAAGGTAAGGCGGCAGCCCATGACCGTATGGGACGACTTGGTGGGCCAGGAACGGGTGAGCGGGCAACTCGCCGCCGCCGCCCGGGACGCCGACGCGCTCGTCACCGCGGCCCGGACGGGGGAGGGCACCGAACCGGCCGCCCCCGAGGGCTCCCGGATGACCCACGCCTGGCTGTTCACCGGCCCCCCCGGCTCCGGCCGGGCCACCGCCGCCCGGGCCTTCGCCGCCGCCCTCCAGTGCGTCAGCCCGGACCGCGCGCTCGGCGGCGCCCCCGGCTGCGGCTTCTGCGACGGCTGCCACACCAGCCTGATCGGCACCCACGCCGACGTCGAGGTGGTCCGCACCGACCTGCTGTCGATCGGCGTGAAGGAGACCCGCGACCTGGTCCGCCGCGCCCAGCTCTCCCCGGCGGTCGGACGCTGGCAGGTGATCGTCCTGGAGGACGCCGACCGGCTCACCGAAGGCGCCGCGAACGTCCTGCTGAAGGCCGTGGAGGAGCCCGCTCCCCGCACGGTCTGGCTGCTGTGCGCACCCTCCCTGGAGGACGTGCTCCCGACCATCCGCTCCCGCTGCCGCCACCTCACCCTGCGCACCCCCTCGGTGGACGCCGTCGCCGACGTCCTGGTGCGCCGCGACGGCATCGAACCGGACGCCGCCCGGACCGCAGCCCGGGCCACCCAGGGCCACATCGGCCGCGCCCGCCGCCTCGCCACCGACCCGCGCGCCCGCGAACGGCGGGCCGCCGTCCTGAAGCTGCCGCTGCGGGTGGCGGACGTCGGCGGCTGCCTGCGCGCCGCCCAGGAACTGATCGACGCGGCGGCCGAGGACGCCAAGGAGATGTCCGAGGAACTCGACGCCAAGGAGACCGAGGAGCTGAAGACAGCTCTCGGCGCGGCCCAGGGCGGCCGGATGCCCCGCGGCACGGCGGGCGTGATGAAGGAGCTGGAGGACCGGCAGAAGCGCCGCCGGACCCGCACCCAGCGGGACAGCCTCGACCTCGCCCTCACCGAACTGACCGGCTTCTACCGCGATGTGCTCGCCCTCCAACTCGGCACCCGACTCGCCCTCGCCAACGCCGGGGCGGAGGACACCCTGGAACGGCTGGCCCGGGAGGGCGGCCCGGAATCCACGCTCCGCCGGATCGACGCCATCGCCGCCTGCCGGGACGCCCTGGACCGCAACGTCGCCCCCCTGCTCGCCGTCGAGGCGATGACGATGGCCCTGCGGGCCGGCTGAGCACCCACGGCCCCCCCCCGCGGCCCCCTTGGCCGCCGCCTGCTGACGCCCCGTGGTTGACGCCCCGTGGTTGACGCCGTGTGGTTGACGTCGCCCCGCCCAGCACGCCCGCCCCGCAAGGGTCCGCACCACGGGCCCGGACCTCGACATTCACTCGTACGAGCCGATCACCCCGAGATCTTCGAGTGACCGCACGGTGGCACACAGTAATGTCGATGGATGCGCGCCACCCTCCGCAGCGGTCCGAGCCACCCCGTCGGGAACCGACCCCCGTCCCCCGCCGGGCGGGCCTGCGGTTCCCCGCCCCGCCGCCCGTCCCCCGGACGTCCGCCCGTCCGCGGCCGACGCCCCCGCGGCCGCCGCGCGGCGGGCACCCTGCTGCCCGTGCTCGCCGCGCTGGCCCTGCTGCTCCCCGGCTGCGCGGTGCACGGCTCCGGCACCGAGGCGTCCCTCACGGACGCCCGCCCGGCCGGTGCCCCCGGCACCCTGACCGCGTACTACGACCAGGAACTCGACTGGCGCGACTGCGCCCCCGCCGGCTTCCAGTGCGCCATCCTGCTCGCCCCCCTGGACTACGCCCGCCCCGGCGCCGGTGAGATCAAGCTCGCGGTGGCCCGCAAGGAGGCCACCGGCCCCGGCGGGCGCCTGGGCTCCCTGCTGGTCAACCCGGGCGGCCCCGGCGGCTCGGCGGTCGGCTACCTCAAGGCCCACGCGGGCGAGGGCTACCCCGACGAGGTCCGGGCGCGCTACGACATGGTGGCCGTCGACCCCCGCGGGGTGGCCGGCAGCGAACCCGTCCGCTGCCTCGACGGGGCCCGCATGGACGCCCATGTGCAGGTCGACGTGACCCCCGACGACCAGCGGGAACGCCAGGCCCTCGTCACCGCGCTCCGCGAGTTCGGCCAGGGCTGCCAGGACCGCTCCGCCCGGGTGCTGCCGCACGTCTCGACGGTGGAGGCGGCCCGCGACATGGACCTCCTGCGGGCCGCCCTCGGCGATCGGAAGCTCAGCTACGTGGGCGCCTCGTACGGCACCTTCCTCGGCGCCACGTACGCCGGGCTCTTCCCCCGCCGCGCGGGCCGACTGGTGCTGGACGGCGCACTCGACCCGTCCCTCCCCTCGCAACGCGTCAACGAGGACCAGACGGCCGGCTTCGAGACCGCCTTCGCCGCCTTCGCCCGCGACTGCACCGCCCGCTCCACCTGCCCCCTGGGCCACGAGCCGCAACAGGCCGGCCCCCGGCTCCAGGACTTCTTCCGGCAACTCGACCGCACCCCCCTCACCACCTCCGACCAGGACCGCGACCTCGGCGAGTCCCTGGCCACCACGGCGGTGATCGCGGCCATGTACGACGAGGGCGCCTGGCCCCGGCTGCGCACCGCCCTGACCGCCGCGATGACCGAGCGCGACGGCAGCGCACTGCTCGCCCTCGCGGACGCCTACTACGAGCGCGCCCCCGACGGCGGCTACGGCAACCTCATGTTCGCCAACGCCGCGGTCAACTGCCTCGACCTCCCCGCCGCCTTCACCTCGCCGGACGAGGTCGTCGAGGCCCTGCCCGCCTTCGAACGCGCCTCCCCCGTCTTCGGCCGCGGCCTGGCCTGGTCCTCGCTGAACTGCGCCCACTGGCCCGTCCCCGCGACCGGCTCCCCCCACCGCATCGAGGCCCGGGGCGCCGCCCCGATCCTCGTCATCGGCACCACCCGTGACCCGGCCACCCCCTACCGCTGGGCCCGCTCCCTCGCCGACCAACTCGACTCCGGCACCCTCCTGACCTACGACGGCGACGGCCACACCGCCTACGGCCGCGGCTCCGCCTGCATCGACCGGGCGGTCAACCGCTACCTGCTCACCGGCACCCCGCCCGAGGCCGGCAAGCGCTGTTCCCAGCCCCCTACCGCCCGCCCCTGACGGTGGTCGGAGCCCCTCCCGAAACTGTGTAGACTTGCCCCCGTCGCGCACCCCATGCTGGGTGCACACACCAGCCGCCTTAGCTCAGATGGCCAGAGCAACGCACTCGTAATGCGTAGGTCTCGGGTTCGAATCCCGAAGGCGGCTCTGAAGCACCCCAGGACTCACTCGCCGTGACCTGGGGTTTTTCGTTTTTTGGGGCATGACGCGTCACACGGCCGGGCTGCCGCGAGATGGCTTGCGTGAGCGGTGCGTGAGCGGAGCGGTCCGGCGCCCTACTTCTTAGACTTCTTCCGCTTGCCCTTCTTCTTGGCCCTGTCCTCGGCTTTCGCCTTGGACGACGCCCTCTTGGCAGCCTTGCGGGCCTCCGCCGCCGCGGCCTTCCGCTGAAGCGGGACCAGCTTGGCGGTGGCCTCGGCGGCGCTGCCGACGTGGGGGAGCACGCTCTGGTTAGATGTCGCGCGTGATCCGGGTGTCACTGTGGCCGAGCATGTCCGACACGATCTTGACGTCGATGCCGGCGGCGAGCATGGGCATCGCCGCCCCGTGCCGGAGGTCGTGCAGCCGGATCGGCGGGAGGCCGGAGGTGGCGACGAGGCGCTCGAAGAGGTCGGTGACCTTGCCGGGGTGGAGCCAGGGGCCGTCCTGAAGACGAGTCCGGTGTTCACCCAGACCGAGCCCCACTCCACGCGGTCGGCCTCCTGCTGCTCGCGGTGCCGCTTCAGGACGTGGGCCGTGTCGTCGTCCAGGGCCACGACGCGGAAGCCGCTGTCCGTCTTCGCTCGGACGCCTCGACCTCCCAGCCGTCCTGAACGAGCTGGCCGGTGACCGTGAGGGAGTGCCGGTCGAGGTTGGTCTCCGACCACGGCTGTCCGCACGCCTCACCTCGCCGCAGACCACGGGAAGGCGATCAGGTGCCACTTCGCGTACAAACGATCTTCGGCGATGAAGTCGAGGAAGGCGCCGGTCTGTTCCGGGGGCCAGACCATCACGGGGGACGGCTTCTCGCCGGTCCGCTCCTACTTGGCGATCCGCTCGTCCGTCCACACGAACGCCTTCGGCTTGCACGCCGGGTCGATCTCGACGTGGGCCGCCGGGTTGAACGTGATGATCTGCCGCCCGATCGCGTCGTTGAGGGACGCGCGGAGCGTGGCCTTCACATGCTGGCGAGGGGATCCTTCTTATCCAGCGAGTGGGATGGGGATTCCAGAGCGACGGTAGCAACAGCGATCCCTCGCGGATCCGGAATATCGCCGTGTGATCTATACGGCGCAGCGCTACTGGGCTCGCGTACTGTCCAGATCCCGCCAGCCTCGACCAGGGCCGGGATGGTGCCCGCCCAGTGCTTCGTGCCAGGGTCGACCCCATGCGGATTTTGGTGATGGGCGGCACCTGGTTCCTCGGCCGCGCGATTGTCGACGAAGCTCTGCGACGGGGCTGGGAGGTGACAGCCTTCAACCGCGGCCGGTCCGGGGCGGTAGAGGGCGCCGACACGGTCCGCGGGGACCGGACTGACCCCGACGATGTGAAGTGGCTGGCCAGCCAAGGGCCGTGGGATGCCGTCATCGACACCTCCAGCAGCGAGTTCTCGCCTCGTGATGTACTCCTCGCCACCGAGGCCCTGCGCCCGGTTGCCGCCCGGTGGGTGCACGTCTCCACGGTGTCCGTGTACCAGGGCTGGCCCCACCACCCGCTCACTGAGGATTCCCCGCTGCTGGAGTGCCCACCGGACGCCGATGAGTCGTTCGGTCACACCGGCCCCGACGGCAGCCCGACGAAGTACGGATTCCAGAAGGCCGGCGGAGAGGCTGCGGTGCGGACCGTGTTCGGGGACGACTCGGTGTTCGTACGGCCGGGGGTGATCCTGGGCCCCGGCGAGTACGTCGGCCGACTCCCGTGGTGGCTCACCAGGGCCCATCGCGGCGGCCCGATCGTTGTGCCGGCTCCGGGCGAGCAGCGCATCCAGCCCGTCGACGTGCGCGACGTCGCCGCCTTCGCCGTCGATCAGGCTGTGGCTGGTACCCCAGGGCGGGCCTTCAACATCGCCCACCCCGAGGGCATCAGCTGGGCGGACTTCATCAGCGCATGCCTCGCGATCACGGGCGGCGTCGGCCGTCCGGTGTGGACTGACGCGGCGACCCTCACAGCGCACGCCGTCAAGCAGTGGACGGAGCTTCCGCTGTGGCGTACCCATGCCGGCGTGTGGTCCGTCGACGCCTCCCGTGCCGCAGCGGCCGGGCTTCGATGCCGTCCGCTCGCGGACACCATCGCCGACACCTGGGCGTGGATGCAGGCGGACGGACGACCGGTCGAACACCCCAGGTGGGCCGAACACGGCGTGGACCCGGACAAGGAAGCCCGGATCCTCGCTGGCCTCGGCCACGCGTAAGACGGGGCGAGCGGATCAGGAATCGATGGCGAGCAGTCCTCGCCCAGTACCCAACTGCCTCGGCGCTGAGCGGCGGCCGAACTCCTCGATCCGCTCGCCCAGCGTGATCGCCGCGCCCGCCCCCCTGAACGCGGGGGCGGTCAGCGCCCGCCTCAAGGTCCCGGTGCGTTCCAGCAGTCCCGCCACGCGTTGGTCCTCGGGAATCGCCCAGACCGTCTCCAACGTCACGGTCGCCGCGTCCAGGTCGCCCCGCAGGAGCTGCGCGGCGGCGAGGTCGGCCGCGGCTTTCCCGCGCACCGACACCGACTGCCGGGCCGGCGGCCGGGACGAGACAAGATCCAGCGCCCGCTGCGCGGTGGCCTCGGCACCTGCCCCGTCACCGACGAGCAGGGCCGTCGTGCCGTTGGACATCAACAGCCGCTCCTCGCTGAACGCGAACTCGCCGCCCACGCCGTCGTGCAGCTCGTCGCGCTCCCCGCGATCCTGGCGGGTCGATGCGACGAGCGCCCGGGTCGCCCGCTCGTGGTCTCCGAGGTGTCCGTGGGCGCGGGCCTCGATGGACAGCAGCCGACGGCGAGCCGTGTCCCCCAAGCCTGCGTAGGTCAGTGCCGTCCGGGCCTGCCGTACCGCCTCCGACGGGCGCCCCGTGAAGTAGCCGCAGATCGCCAAGGACCCGGTCGCGTAGGCGCGCAGCGGATCGAACCGGGCCATCTCTCCGTACAGGGCCGCCGACCGGGCAAGGCGAGCCGAGTCGTCCAGGGAGCCGAGGTCGAATGCGGCGGTCGACAGCAGCGCGCACGCCTGCCCGGCCACGATCAGCAGGTCCTGCTGTTGGGCGGGCACCTGTGTCAGCCCCCGCTGGTGCTCCGCCTCCGTGCGAAGCACCCTGGCCCGCCGGAAGATGTCGAACGCGCTCACCGCCCCATAGGAGCGGGCGAGGGCAAGGGCATCGTCACGAAGTTGGTCGATGGTGGTGTCTGATACGCACTGCGCGGCGGCAGCACCCGCCTCATCTGCGGCGTCACGTGCGGTCATGGCAATGTCACTTTCGAGGTCGTACACAGCAGGAGTCCCCGACGTCGTCGGGGACGGAGCAGACGGAGGACCGAAGAGCGCCACGATCTCCACCTCGAACAGGCGCTCAAGCACCCGGCACGTGTCCGGTCCCGGCAGGGTTTTGATCCGGCCCGATGTCCACCGCCGGAACTGCGCCTCCGATACCGACAGACTCGGTAGGCCGGTCTGCGAGGCGGCTCGCGCGAAGGCGGTAGCGAAGTCGCGGTACCGCCAGCGTCGTTGCTGGACTAATACCCGTAACAGTGTGGCCGGATCGTGCATCGATCGCTCCCTCACCAGTCAGGCGACGGGCCGCATCGCCCCGTCCCTCTCCGTTGAGTACCGGCCAACAGGCCTGATCTGCAACGGAATCCGCACACATGACATGTCGATGCCACCTCCATGACATCCCACACGCCCAAGTGGGCACCAGATGACGTCCGCCGCGTCATGGCCGTGACACCCGCACCGGAGCGACGCTTACGCCACCCCAAAGAGCCCAGCGAAGGGAACGGACCGTGAGCAGCCCCCGGCTTCCCCGACGAACCCCCGGCGCGACCAACCTGCAGTACGAGGCAGCCGTAGCCCCGTACGCGGAGTCGGACGCGGCCCCGTCGTTGGAGAGGCGCCGCTCGCCGCGGGCGGCGGAGGCATTCCGGACCGAGCACGGTGATCCCGCCACCTGGAGCTCCGCCCAGTTCGACGCCTTCCTTGGCCTCGGGGGTGCCCAGTGACTACGACCGCCGACACGAGCATCTGGGTGGCGGACGACCCTGGTCACCAGCTCCTCGGTCGGGAGGTCGCACAGCCGTCCAGCGGACGGCGAGGAACCGTCGGCGCCGTCCGGATCTACACCTCGAAGATCACCGGCAAGGTGGTCAAGAAGGTGGCACGCATGCGCCCGATGGGCGACTCGGGCCGTGAATGAACGGCGGACCCCGGCTCACTCCACAGCCCCTGCGCCCGCTCGCCTCGAACGCGACCGCGGACACTCGGTGACCATTGCCCAGCCGGCGCGGGCCAGCGACACCCGGAGCTGAGCAGACTTCCTGCCCGTTGCCGGCCAACCGGTCGACGACGCACGGGAATCGGCGCCCTTGGGCGCCGTGGACCAAACCGGTCGGAGTGCCATACGGCAATCCGACCGGCGGCCAGCAGAGCGGATCAGAGCTGCCCAACCCGGGCAGTCACCCTCCCATCAAGGAGATCGGCATGCCGACACTCAGGAAAGAGAAGCAGAACCACCTGATCTATGCGGACGTCGTGGACTCCAAGTCCAAGGCGGGTGTGTGGATGGGCGAGCGCGCATCCTTCCGCGAGAAGCAGGGGCGCATCCTCGACGCGCTCAAGGACCGCACCGACTGGGTCGAGCTGAACGACGCGATCATGGTCATCAGCACCGAGCCCGCCGGCCTCACGGTCATCGTGCCGAACCCGACGCTGCCCGGCGTCATCGTCCTCTCCGACGGCGGCAGCCCCGCGGCCTCTGCCCAGCTCCAGGCCGGCGCCGAGGAGCAGGTCCGCGCCGTGATGGCCGAGCTGGGCATTGCCGAAGAGGAAGCGGCGGCCTGATCCAGTGGCCGCTCCCCTGCTGCTGTGGGGGAAGTACTTCCAGTACGACCGGGCCGGGGAGGCTGTCCTCCTCGACCCGGTCACCCTGGAAAGTGTGCTTCTCGACTGCGACGAGGTCGCTGACCTCGCCGGAGTCTCCCCGACCGCGACCCATGAAGCCCTCGCCGGGCTCGGCTTCACCCAGGACGGCCCCACCGCCGACCGCCGTGAAGCACTCCACAACCGCCTCAACGCCCTCGGATTCAACTCGACACCGCAACGGATCAGCGGGCTCCGGGTGGTCCTCACCGACCGCTGCAACATGGCCTGTACGTACTGCTTCGTCGACACCAACACCGGCAAGGCCGACATGACCGAGGAGGAGCTCGCCACCGGCCTGGAGTTCCTGTTCGAGCAGAATGCCGGCCAGGAGGAGGTGTCCATCCAGTGGTTCGGCGGCGAACCGACCATCCGCTTCGACCTCATGAAGTACGGCGACGAGCTCGCAGACACCCTCGCCGCCCGCTACGACGTCGACCGGGTCCGCCGGACGGTTGTCACCAACGGTGCCCGCCTGACGGACGAGACCATCGACCGCTTCGTGCAGCGCGAGTACGGGGTAGGGATCTCCGTCGACGGCCCGCCCGGAATCAACTCTGCCAACCGGCTGCTCCTCGGAGGCCAGCCCGCCGATGACCGGATCCGTCGCAACGTCGGCCGCCTGGTCGAAGTCAAGGGCCTGCACGTCGGATGCAACCTCACCCCCACGGCATCGAACATCGGGCGTCTGGCCGAGACCGTGCGGTGGATCATCGAAGACCTCGGCCTGAAGTTCATCTACGTCAACACCCCCATCCCCACGGGGGGTGAGTGGCGCGTCAACGGCGCGGACCTGGCCCGCGAGCTGTACGAGGCCCGCCTGACCGCGCTCGGCAAGGGCGGGATGCTCTTCTCCGTCCTCGACCGCGCCTTCCAGGCCCTCGACACCCGCCGGCCGATGCTGTTCGACCACATGCAGGGCGACCGCAGCCTGAACGCCGCCCTCCTGCCCGGCAACCGGGTCAGCGTCTGCGACATCAACTTCACCGAGCCCTCGTTCCTCCACACCGTCGACGAGCTCCGACAAAACCCCGGCCTGCTGGCCGCCGCCGCCAAGAAGGTCGCCCCGATCCCCGCCTGCGGCGACTGCCCGGCCCTGGCCATCTGCGGCGGACCGTCCCGAAACGAACAGGCCCTCATCGGCGGCGACACCCCGGACCCGCAGATGTGCGCCTTCTACACCAGCACCGTGGCCATCGCGGTCTGGGACAACACGGGGGTGCAATGAGCCCGCCCGCCCGCACCGCGCTGGTCTCGACGGCCGGCCACTGCAAGGTCGCCTGCGGCTTCTGCTTCCGCGCCGACCGCGCCCACGGCTTTCTCACCATCGGCACGTACAGCCGCGCCCTGTCACGGTTGAAGGAGGCCGGAGTGGAGGGCGTGTGCCTGACCGGAGGCGAGCCGACGCACCATCCGGACCTCCGGCGGCTCGTCCGGCTGGCCCACCAGTTCGGCATGGCGGTGTCCATGGTGACCTCGGCCCGCACCGAGGCCGAGGTCACCGCCCTCGCGGAGGTCGAGCACCTTCTTACCAACGTCACAGTCTCAGCCGATTCCGAAGGCGCGATGGCCCTTGGCCGGACGACCCGGACCGTGGCCTCCGCCGTTGCGACGCTGCTGGCCGTGGACGTTCCCGCGAAGGTCCTCCACTTGACCTATTCGGACGTGGCGGAGGAAGAGGCGGCGCAGATCGCCGGCCTCGTCGCCGGGACAGGCATTGAGGTCCAGCTCAGCCCCGTACTCCTGAACGAGCAGGGCTTGGTCAGGGCCGGCGCATCGCTCCAGGACTCTGTGAAGCTCAGAGAGGCTGACACGGCGACCCTTGCCGGGCGCTTCCGTCTGTCCAACGCGTACCGGTCCTACCTCGATGATCTGCGTCGGATGCAGCTGTCCGACGACGAGCGCCATCCCTGCCGGTCAGCGACCCTCTACATGTCCGCCGAGGGCGAGATACGGCGTTGCCCCCACGGCGCGGACGGGGTCAGCGTCCAGGCCCCGCGTGCCGAGATCAAGGGCTTCCTCGAAGCGCCGACGAAGGACCGTGTCGGACCTGAATGCGCCGCCATCTGCCGTCCCGCGTCGCGTGCCTGCGCGGCGGCCTGAGCCAGGGAGTCATCGTGCACGCACCGGTCTCTGTTACCGACCCGCGCAACTTCACTGCCTGCTGGAGGCAACCGCCGAACTTCCGCCTGCAGGTCCCGTTGGACTACCTCTTCATGCCTGCCATCGACATCCTCGATCACATCCGCCGGGACGAGGAGGTCCGCTTCACGATCCTCGGGGAGCAGGGCTGGCAGGTCCGCATGGACCGCACGGCAGCCTTCCGGACGGCCCCGGTCGAGGAGATCACCACCTGGCCCTTCCGCCTGGTGCACTTCAACCTCTCCCGGTTCTACGGCGAACTCCTGGACGGCTTCCAGGACCAGGTCATGATCCCCTGGCGCACGTACCTCGCCTCCCAGGGATTCACCTGGCAGCGGTGCGCGCCCGTCCTCTTCCTGTCCTCTCAGGGGGCCACGTCGACGTACCACAACGACAATTCTCACGGCCTCGTGTGGCAGGTCCACGGTGTCAAGACCTTCCACAGCTACCACAACCCCGACAAGCACCTGTCGGCCGAAGCCGCCGTCATCGGTGAGACCACAGCCGAGGAACCGCCGACCCACGACGAGACGGACCGGCAGTCCGTGACCATGCACCCCGGTGACCAGCTGTGGAGCCACGCCCTGACCCCGCACTGGGTCACCACGGAGTCCCTGCTCGCCCTCAGCGTCACCTTGTCCCATGGCGGCCTGTGCCACCAGGGCCGCTACGCCGAGCGTGAGCTGGCGCTCCGGTCCCACTGGGACAAGAACCCCGCCGAGGCGTGGAGCCTCGACCTGGGCCACACCCGCTACTGAGCGCCCCTGCCGCTGCCCCCACCGCCAGAGCGGCGGCGGGGGCAGCGGAACGTCCGGCCGTGCTCAGGGGGTGAGGCGGTTCGGTCCGCGGAAGAGGAAGGCCGCCTCGCGGATGGAGTCCAGTCCGAGCATCACCATCAGGATCCGGCCCAGGCCGGCGCCGAGGCCGCCGTGCGGCGGGCATCCGAAGCGGAAGATGTTCAGGTAGTCCTGCATCGGCTCGGTGCTCATGCCCTTGTCCTCGGCCTGCTCCAGCAGGATGTCGGAGCGGTGCTCGCGCTGGGCCCCGGTGGTGACCTCCAGTCCCTTCCAGAGCAGGTCGAAGCTGAGCGTCAGGTCCGGCCGGTCCGCCGGGCGCATGTGGTAGAAGGGCCGGATACTCGCCGGGTAGTGCGTGATGAACACGAACTCGTGACCCGTCTGCTCCTTCATGTGCGCGGCAATCCTGCGCTCACCGTCCGGGTCCAGGTCCTCCTTCAGCCCCTCCGGGTCCCACCCGCCGGCCCGCAGCACCTCCTGCACCTCGGCCATCGTGATCCGCGGGAACGGAGTCTGCGGCACGGTGACCTCGACCCCGAAGACCTCCCGGATCCGCTCCCCGTGGACCTCTGCCACCTTGGCGATGGCGTGGGCGAGCATCCGCTCCTCGAAGGCCATCACGTCCTCGACGCCGTCGATCCACGACAGCTCCACGTCCACGCCGGTGAACTCGGTCGCGTGCCGGGAGGTGAACGACGGCTCCGCCCGGAAGACCGGTCCGATCTCGAAGACCCGGTCGATGCCGGCTGCCACCGCCATCTGCTTGTAGAACTGCGGAGACTGTGCGAGGTAGGCGGACCGGTCGAAGTACCCGAGCTTGAACACCTCCGCCCCCGACTCCGAGGCCGTACCCATCAGCTTCGGGGTGTGCATCTCGGTGCAGCCGTGCTTCATGGCGTACTCGCGCAGCCCCTGTTCCAGGGTCGTCTGCACGGTAAACACCAGCTGCGCGGTCTCGCGCTTGCGGACGTCGAGGAAGCGCCAGTCCAGCCGGTGCTCGGGCCCGGTGTGCCCGTCGATCGGCAGCGGAGTCTCGGCCCGGTTCAGCACCTCGACCGCCTCGGGGACGAGCTCCAGGCCACCGAGCTTGGCCTGCGAGGCGTCCACGACGCGGCCGGTGATCCGCACGGCGGACTCCGGGGTCAGGGACTCGAGCACGGCCTCCAGCGGGCCGCTGTCCCGCTTGTGGGTTACCTGGACCATGCCGGAGTGGTCGCGCAGGATCACGAACTGCATCGTGCGCTGTAGCCGGAGTGCGTTCACCCAGCCGGAGACAGAGACGGTCTGGTCGATGTGGCCGCGTAGGTCAGAGGTCAGAACGCGGCTCGTAGTGTGGATCATCGCAGCCCTCCAGGGGCGTCGTCATGATCCCTTGGGAGTGCGGGCGAGAAGGGAACTCGCGGTACCACCGCACTTTTGCCGCCACCCGAGGGTAGCGGCCTCATTCAGCCCTGTGACGGGGGCGAACCGGCGGGGCATTGGGCCGGGGGCCGTTCCTCCCCGCGCTCAGGAGGGTCTTCACCTCGGGCGCAAGTCCGCCTTCCCAGCTACCGGCGGCTCTCTCGGCTCGCGTGATCCTTGGCTACTCGTCTCCGTCTACGCGTTGCCCACGAGGATAGGTATCGGGCAGGGCCGCTGCAACGCAATCACGGTGATGGCGAAGACTTGGCCGGACGACGATCGCAGGTGGACCCGCCAAGCAGTACTGGGCCCATAGGTCGAGGTGCTCAGGGACGAGGCTGTGGCGCTTCGCGTAGTCGATCACGCCTCGCCACTCCGACACAGTGGCGTCGTCGGGCTCGGTGAAGGTGACCCGCCTGCCCGTAACGAGTCGCCCGATGAGCTCCTTCGCCTTGGTCCGACGGGCGAGTGCCACTGGCCTGTCGGCGTAGGACGCGGAGCGGGTGCTGCCTGCCGCCTTCCCCTTGGCGGTCTCCTTTTCCCCAGCGTGTGCGGGGTCGTCCGGGTGTTGGCCGTGCTGGATGTAGAAGGTGCCTGCCTCGGTGACCTTGGCATCCACCTCACTCCCACTGCGCTTGATCGTCACCAGTCCTCGGTCGCGCAGCGCGTGGGCGGTGCGGAACTCGCCGGGTCCCAGGGCTTCTCGGACTCCTTGCCGTTCGCGAGCCGGCCGAGCAGGGCGAGCTGTCGTTCATTCAGGGGAGACCAGCGATGCATGGCGACAGCTCACCCCGGGGCCGGGCCTGGTGCAATGACTCGTACGGGTGGTCGCTTCTGGAAGCATCAGAGACCTGCGGTCTATGCCGCCGGACCGCTCTTCCTGCGTGAGCGCTGCGTGAGCGGACTGGGTGGCACCAGGGTGGACCCAGTGTCATGGTGATCAAGGTCAGGCGTCTCCGACCTGGGGAAACGGGATTCTGTGGCATCGGTCGACACCAGCCGGGATGATCTTGCGGGCCCTCGTAATGCGTAGGTCTCGGGTTCGAATCCCGAAGGCGGCTCTGAAGAACCCCGGGACTCACTCGCCGTGACCCGGGGTTTTTCGCGTTCTGAGCCCTCTTCGCGGGGGAGTGTCACGAAAGTGGTGTGCACTACGTCGGTTGGCGTAGAGGTTTTCTCGTTGGTCCGGCTCACGCTCGTTCGGCCGAGAGTCGGCCGCCGAAGGCGATGTCGAACGCGTCCACGGCCTCCTTCCAGCGGCTGGTCCACCGCCTGCGGCCCTTGTCGGTCGGGTCGAGGGCGAGGGCGAGGGCGAGGGCGGCGAGGTGGAGCCGACCGGGCGCGGTAGCGGGCGTTCAGGGACTCGATCGCGTCCGTCGAGACGAGCCTTCGGCGACCAGGCCGGTCTCGGGGTCGTGGTGCCTCGGGCGACCCGTTGGAGCCAGCTCCGTCTGGCTGGCGCGGGGTCGGTCGGAGCCACCGGACCGGCCCCGAGGGGAGCAACACGGCGGCTTGGGCGGGGGAACAATGGGGTGTTCGGGAGTCGATAGTGGGGAAAGACGCGCGTGCACGCTCAGGAGACCACGTTCAAGGAACTCGTTCAGGGCGAGAAGCAGTACCAGGTGCCGCTCTACCAACGCACCTACAGTTGGCAGAGGGACGAGCTACGGCAACTCTGGGACGACGTCCTGGAACTGGTCGAGGACCAGTTGGAAGGCCAGCCCCCCACCGGGCACTTCCTCGGCTCCGTAGTGCTGGCCCCCGGTCGGATCACGGCCGGCGGCATGCAGCGCTGGCTCGTCGTCGACGGACAGCAGCGGCTCACCACCCTCATGCTCGCCTTCACCGCGCTGCGGGACCGCCACCGGGAACGCGGCGCGGAGCAGAAGGCCGAGCGCATCCACGACCTGGTCCTCGTCAACAAGTACCGGAGCGGCGACGACCACTACCGCCTGCTGCCGACGCAGGCGGACCGCGATGCCTACACCGCCTGCGTCGAGAACTCGCCGCGGGCGGGCGGCCCGGGCAACGTGGGCGCCGCCTACCGGTTCTTCCTGGGGGCCCTGGCCGAGGGGGAGGAAGGCGGCGGCGAGGCGTGGACGGACACGGTGGAGACCGTACTGAGCGGTCTGCTGACGATCGTGGAGATCACCGCGTCGGAGGGCGACAACGTCTACCGGATCTTCGAGTCGATCAACAACACCGGTGTCGGACTCAGTCAGAGCGACCTGCTGCGCAACTACCTCTTCATGTGCCTTCCGACGCGTGGGGAGGCCGTCTACCACAGCCTCTGGTTGCCCATGCAGGAGCGGCTGGGCCCCGCCAACCTCGAACTCCTGGTCTGGCTCGACCTGGTGGTGGCGGGCAACAGCCGGGCCAAGCAGAGCGAGATCTACCGTGACCAGAAGAAGCGCCTGGAACCCCTGAGCGGCGACGAGACGGCCCTGGAGGCCGAGATCGCGTCCCTGGCCCGGCGGGCGGAGCGGCTGATGCGGGTCCTGGAGCCCCGGCGGGAGCCCGACGGGGAGCTGCGCGAGGTGTTGGAGAGGCTGTCCCGCTGGGGCGGTCAGACCCACTACCCGCTGGCGCTCCACCTGCTGGACCGCGTGGACGACGGGCAGGCCACCCCCCACCAGGCGGCCCGGGCGCTGACGTACGCGGAGAGCTACATGGTGCGGCGCCTGTTCACCGGTCACTCCACCACGGGCAGCAACCGGGTGTTCATGGAGATGGCCAGGGAGATGGAGAAGGACGACGACCCGGCCGAGGCCGTGCACCGCTTCCTCTCGAAGAGCAGGACGGGTGCCCGGGTCTGGCCCGGCGACGACGCCGTGCGCGAGGCGATCCGTACCCGGCCGTTCTACAAGGCGGGCCGCAGCAACCAGCGGTTCCAGGTGCTGCGCCGCTTGGAGGAGAGCTTCGGGGCCAGCGAACCGGTCGACTACGCCAAGGCGAACCTGACCGTCGAGCACGTGCTGCCGCAACGCCCCGCGCACCAGTGGTTGGACCTGCTCGCCGAGGAGACCGAGGACGGGCAGGGCACGGAGGAACTGCACGCACTCCTGGTGCACACGCTGGGCAACCTGACCCTCTCGGCGGACAACGCGAAGCTGTCGAACCACCCGTTCCGCCGCAAGCAGGAGATCCTGGACTTCAGTTCCCTGCGCATGAACCAGGAGATCGCCGGGCGGGAGCGGTGGGGGAGGGCGGAGATCCTGGAGCGCGCCGCACTCCTCGCCGACCGGGCGGTACGACTGTGGCCCGGGCCCGTCGAGGGTACGGTCCCCGTGTACGACGAGTGGTCCGGCTGGCAGGAGTTGAGGGCCGCGCTCCTGGCCATGCCGGCCGGGACGTGGACGACGTACGGTGATGTCGCGGCGCTCGTCGGCACCCATGCCGTCCCGGTCGGCCAGCACCTGGCGGCCAGGGCCGGCCTGCACGGCGCCTACCGGGTGTTGACCGCGGACGGACGGGTCTCGTCGGGCTTCAGGTGGCCGGGGAACCAGGACTTCGAGGACGTGCGGACCCGTCTGGAGGCCGAGGGGGTCCCCTTCGACGACGCGGGCCGGGCCCGCCGCTCCCACCGGTTGACCACTGCCGACCTGGCCGCGCTGTTGGGCAAGGACGTCGCCGAGGAGGCCGACCCGTCCCCGCGGGACGAACAGCAGAGGTCGGCGGCCGGGCGGTTCGACGCACAACTGCGGGACAACCAGACCGGGGAGATCGTTCACGGCGTCCTGGGAGCCCTGCGCTTCTGGGAGCAGCAGGGGGGACATCTCGCGTACGGCCGGGCGAGCGAGACCAGTTGCTTCCCCACCATGCGCTTCGGCAACGCGCCCGGGGGCCGGGCGCTCTGGCCGCTGGCGCTCTACCCGGTCTCCGGCACGGTCGAGGTGGTGTTCCAGTATCTGAAGCGGCGTCCCCCGTTCGACGACGAGGCGCTGCGGCGCGAGTTGATGAGCCGGCTCAACGCGATCGAGGGCATCGAGCTGGCCGAGGCGAAACTGGATCTGCGTCCGTCCTTCGCGCTGGAGGTCTTCGCCGCCGGTGGTGAGGACATCTGCGCGGTGCTCGAATGGTTCGCCCACACGGTGGCCCTGGCGGCGGCCCGCCGCACGCCGGAGGGCGGGGACTCCGGCGTCTTCTGACGTCCCGGGGGCCGACCGGGTGGCGGTGGCGTGCGGGCCCGCGGTCGCGCGCCTCAGGACGGCTCCCCAGCTCGTGCGTGGGGAGCCGTCAGCGTTACGGGCGGGAGGTCGTGACCGGTGCCGGGAGGGGGGCTCGGGGGTCGTGCCACGACCCCCGCAGTGCCTCGCGGGCCCGGGTGCGCGCCACCGGCGGCAGGCCCCCGACGGACCCGCGGTCGACCCTGCTGATCGCCTGCGGTGCGCAGGTGGAAACCGGGGAGGACGTCGGTCGTGGGGGCCGAGACTGGTGTACGGACGGGTCCGCCCTGGATAATTGGGGCACTCGGGGGGTTCCGAGGTGCGTTCCCTCCCGCGCGTTCCCTGCCGGAGGTACGTCTGCATGCCCAGTTCACGAACGACCAGCGACGTGCCGTGGCGGGCCGCAGGGGACACCGCGAGCGGCGGTGACCCGGGACTCGACCGGTTGAAGGCGGTGCTGGGCGACTGGCGAAGCTCCCTGCTCGACCTCGGCGGGCGCAATCGGCTGCTGAACTTCCGGCACACGCGGACCGCCACCCTGGAGATCACGGCGCCCGACGCGGCCGCCCTGCTGGCCGGTCTCGGCCGGGGGTGGTCCTTCGCTCCCGTCGGGGGCGACCAGGACACGGAGGGCACCGGTGAGGAGGGCGGGGCGGAGGCCACGGGCGTACCGGTGGCGCGCGACGCCTCCGCCGCCGGCCGGCCCGACGGTGTGCCCGGCCTCGTGACGCAGAAGAACACCCAGGCGGGACTGGACGCGTCGCTCTACCAGCTGCGTCAGAAGTCGGGGCAGACGTACAACGACTACGGCCTGTGGGTGCTCTGGCTCGGGGTCGGCATGCTGGAGTGGCGGGAGCAGGGCGCCGAGGAGTCGAGTTCCGCTCCGTTGCTGCTGGTCCCCGTGGAGCTCCGACGGGACGGCCACCGGCAGACGCGCCTGCATCCGGTGGAGGACCAGGACCGCATCCACAACCCGGCGCTCGCGGTGAAGCTGGAGCGGATGGGCGTCGACTGGAGTCCGGTCGCCGGCTGCGACCCGGCCGATCCGGCCGCGGTCCTGGCCGCGGCCCGGGAGCTGGCACGGGCGCAGGACCGCTGGTCGGTCGAGGAGCGCGTGGTGCTCGGCCTCTTCACCTCGCACAAGGAGGCCATGTACCAGGACCTCCAGCAGAACGAGGAGCGCATCCTCGCCCATCCGCTGGTCCGTGCCGTCGGCCTCGGGCCGGACGCGGGGCTGCCCGACGACTTGATCGGATTCGAGCCGCCCGCCCTCGACCGGATCGACGAGGTCCAGCTGCCCGAGCGGACGCCCCTGGTCCTGGACGCGGACTCCTCGCAGCGGCAGTGCATCGCAGCCGCGTTGGACGGCCGCTCCTTCGTCATGAGTGGTCCGCCCGGTACGGGCAAGAGCCAGACGATCACCAACATGATCGCCGCGCTGATGCACGCGGGCCGTTCCGTCCTCTTCGTCAGTGAGAAGGCCGCAGCGCTCGACGTGGTCCGCAACCGGCTCGGTGGCGCCGGCCTCGGGGACTTCGTGATGGCCCTGCACAGCGGCGACACCAGCAAGAAGGCGGTGGCGACGGAGCTCGAACGGGTGCTGACCACCGAGGTGCGGGCCACCGGTGCGGCCGAACACGAACTGGACCGGGCCCGTCGGCTGCGCGAGGAACTGTCGGCCTACGCGGCGGCGATGAACCAGACCCGTGAACCGCTGGGCCGCTCCCTCCACGACGCCCTGGGCCGTCTGGTCCTCCTGGAGCAGGCCGACACCCCGCAGCTCACCCTCGGGGTGCGCAGCACGGACCGGGTCCGGGGGCTCGCTGCCGGGGAGTGGCAGGCGCTGGTGGCAGCGGCCGGGGCCGTCGGTCGGGCCTGGCGGCCGGCGGCGGAGGGCGAAGCCTTCGTCTGGCGGGGGTTGAAGCGGACGGGGACCGCCGTCGCCGCCCCGGTCCTCGCGGAGGCCGCCGACGCGCTCGCGGACCTGCGGACGGCGGCCGAGCGCCGTCCGTTCGCCTCGACGACTCCCGAGCCGGACACCGTGCACGAGATGCGCCGGGCCGTACGGGTCCTGGCGGAAGGCGTGTCCGGCCCCCCGCCCGCCACGGCCGACCCGGTCGGCGGTCCCCTGCCGGACGACCCCTCCACGAGCCTCGCCCAACTGGCCGACCTGTTCGGGCTGCCCGAGCCCGAAACCCCCCGGTCCGCTTTCGACCTCCTGGAACTCGCCGATCTGACTTCCGTGGAGGGACGGCCGCCGGCCCGCTGGTTCGACGAGGACGGGTTGCGGGAGGCGCATCGAGCGGCTCGGGAACTGAGGGACGCGCTCGCCGCCCGCGAGGCCGCCCGTGCGGCGGCCGAGGACGTCTTCGGGGAACAGGTCCTGACGGCCGCGGAGCTGCCCGCCCTGACCGAGAGGTTCGCCGACCAGCACCGGGGCGTGTTCGCGCGGCTGTCCGGCTCGTACCGGGAGGACCGCGCGGCGGTGGCCGCGCTCACCCACGAGGGCGTCTGGCGCAAGACCCTGCCCCAGCGTCTCGATTCGGCCCTGGCCTGGCAGCGCGCCGCGGCTGATGCCGCGCGGCTGGCGGCGGACCACGGGGCGGCGCTGGGCGGCCACGCCCCCGCCGACGAGGCGGGGCTGGCCGCCCTGGAGGCAGTGCTGGCCGTGGCGGACCGCATCGCGGAACTCACCCGCGGGACCGCCCACCGGGACCTGCTCACCGACCGTCTGGCCGACGGCGCCGGGCCCGACCCGCTGCCGGGCGCGTTGGCCTGTGGGGTGCGGAGCGCGCTGGCCGCCTGGTGCGCGGCGGCGACGGGTCGTGCCGATCGCTGGGCGGCGTCCTCGGCGGCCCTGCGGGACCTCTTCACGGAGTCCCGCCAGGTCCAGCTGTCCACCGACCTGTCCGGCTCCTTCGACCGGGCCCGGCAGGCCGTCGACGCACTCCGGGCCGATCCGCTCGGCCCGGAGGAATGGCAGGCGCACCACGCCGGATTGGACGTCCTGGCGCGTTACGGCGTCGACGAGCTGGTTGCGCGCGCCGTCGAGCGGGGAGTCCCGCCGCGGTCGTTGCCCGGCGCCGTGGAGTACGCGGTGCTGAAGTGCTGGGCCGACGACCTCCTCGCCACGGACGTCCGGCTCACCACGACCCGCTCCACGGATCTGGACGTCCGGGTGGCCGACTTCCAGGCGGCCGACCGGCGGTTGGTGGCCGCCGCGAGCGGTGCCGTGATCGAGGCGTGCAACCAGCGACGTCCGCGGCGGTTCAGCGGCGGGGCCGCTCAGGTGATCAAGAGGCAGGCCGAGCTGAAGCGCCGCCACATGCCGGTGCGGGAGCTGCTGGGGCGCACCCGTGACGTCGTCCGGCTGATCAAGCCGTGCTTCATGATGAGCCCGTTGACGGTCAGCCAGTTCCTGCCCGCGGACTACCACTTCGACGTGGTGATCTTCGACGAGGCGTCCCAGGTCCGTCCGGCCGACGCGATCAACAGCGTGTACCGGGCGGACGCCCTGATAGTGGCCGGCGACGAGAAGCAGCTGCCGCCCACCTCCTTCTTCGACTCGGCGGTCGAGGACGACTCCGACCAGTACGACGAGGACGTTCCGGACAGCTTCGAATCGCTGCTGCACGCCTGCAAGGCGGGCGCCCTGCGCGAACTGGCGCTGCGCTGGCACTACCGCAGTCGTCACGAGGCGCTGATCACGTTCAGCAACCGGTCCTTCTACGGCAACTCCATGGTGACCTTTCCGGGGGCGTTGGACCACGGCGACGACATCGGCGTCGCGTTCTTCCAGGCCCAGGGCGTGTACGACCGCGGCGGCAGGCGGGACAACCGTGTGGAGGCGGAGTTCGTCGCCCGGCGGGTCATCCACCACTTCGACACCCGCCCCGACCGCACGCTGGGCGTCGTGGCCCTCTCCCAGGCCCAGGCGGCGGCGATCGACCAGGCGGTCCAGCAGGCCCGACTGCGCCGCCCCGACCTGGACCACTGCTTCACGGAGGACCGGCTCGACGGGTTCTTCGTCAAGAACCTCGAATCCGTCCAGGGCGACGAGCGCGACGCCATGATCATGTCGATCGGGTACGGTCCCGACGAACACGGCAGGCTCAGCACGAACTTCGGGCCCATCAACAAGGACGGCGGCTGGCGACGCCTGAACGTCGCCGTGACGCGGGCGCGCGTGCGGATGGAGGTCGTCGCCTCGTTCCGGGCCGGTGTCCTGACCGACAGCGCTAACGAGAGCGTCCAGCATCTGAAGCGGTACCTGGAGTACGCCGAGAACGGCCCCTCGGTCCTCTCGCACGATGTCGTCCAGGCCGACGCCGAGCCGGACAGTCCGTTCGAGGAATCGGTCCTTCAGGTGCTGCGTGACTGGGGCTACCAGGTGCAGCCGCAGGTCGGCGTCGCCGGATACCGCATCGACATCGGTGTGCGCCATCCGCAGTTCCCCGGCGCCTACGCGCTCGGCATCGAGTGCGACGGCGCGATGTACCACTCGTCGAGGACGGCCCGGGACCGGGACCGGCTGCGGGAGGAGGTGCTCGCCGGGCTGGGGTGGCGGCTGCACCGGATCTGGGGAACCGACTGGTACCGCGGTCGGGCGGGCGCCGAACGGAGACTGCGCGAGGCGGTCCGGGCGGCAGTGGAACGGGGGCCGATGACGGACTCCGACTCGACCGCGAGCCACTCCGCGGCGCCCGTCGAGGAACGGGCGCAGGACGCCCCGCCCGCCTGGCCGCTCCCTCCCGCCGACACGACGGCCCGCCCCGGTGCCGCCCCCGCGACGGGGGACGGAACGCCCGCGACGCCCCTGGAACACGAGCGCGTCCCCGTGGACACCGAGCCCGACCGGGCGTGGAGTTCCCCGTACGAGATCTGCCGGCCGACCGCCTCCTCGCCGTACGAACTGCACACCCCGCAGGCACGGCCCGCGCTGCGGGTCCTGCTGATGGGGGTCATCGAGACCGAGGGGCCCGTCCACGAGGATCTGCTGGTGCAGCGCGCACGGGAGGCGTGGGGCGTTGCCCGGGCGGGCAGCAGGATACGTGACAACGTGCGGGAAGTGGTGCACGGTCTCGTCCGTTCGAAGAAGGTCACCGCGGACGGGTCCTTCTGGGACGTCGCGGGTCGGGAGGAGCCGGGTGCCCGCGCACCGGGAGCGGGGGACGCCCCTCGCCGGGCCGCTCACATCGCCCCGGCCGAACGGCAGGTGGCGCTGTACGAACTCGCCGCGGAGTGTCCGGGCATGTCCCGGGACGAACTGGTCCGGCACGCGGCCGAGTTCTTCGGCTGGCGTCGCATGGGCCGGGACATCCGCGGCTTCCTGGACTCCGACATCGACGAGTTGTGCCGGCGGGGCAGGCTGAGGGAGTCCGCGGGCCACGTCAAGGCGGTCGGGTAGGGCAACCGCGGCGGCCCTCCGGTCACTCCCCGCCCTGCGTGGGAGCGAGCGGCGTACGCGCACCCGGTGCCGGGACGTCGTGGGGGGACGGCGTCCCGGTCGTCGGGTGGAAGCGTTGCAGCAGGGGGCCGGTCATGAGGGTGGTCAGCACCGCCATCATGACCATGGCGGTGAACAGTCGGCCGTCGAGGACGCCGAGGGCGAGCCCGACGTTGAGGATGACCAGTTCGGTGAGGCCGCGGGCGTTCATGAGCACGCCGAGGGTGGCGGCCTCGCGCCGGTCCGCGCCGGTGAGGCGGGCGGCGCTGGCGGCGCCGACGAACTTGCCGGAGCAGGCCACCAGGAGCACGGCCAGCAGGATCAGGACGCCCTGGCCGCCCAGCCCGCCCAGGTCCACCGACAACCCCGTCACGATGAAGAACACGGGCAGGAGCAGCAGGCTCATCTGCTCCAGGCGTTCGGGGACTTCGGGGTGGGCGGCGGCCAACTGCGCGCGGGGGACGGCCGCGCCGAAGGCGAAGGCGCCGAAGACGGCGTGCAGGCCGAGGGCTTCGGTGGCCCAGGCGCTGAGCAGGAGGCCCACCACCAGGACGGTGTGCGCCAGGGCCGGGCCGGAGCGGCCCGGGGCGAACAGTCGGGCCAGGGCCGGGCGGACGAGGTGGCGCAGGGCCAACAGCAGGACCAGCGAGGCGAGCGTCATGCGGACCAGCGGCCAGGCGCCGGTGCTGTTCGCGAGCGCGACGACCACGGCCAGGACCGTCCAGGCGAGGAAGTCCTGGATCGCCGCGCAGGCCACGGCCAGGGCGCCGATGCGGTCCCGTTGCAGGCCCCGTTCGCTGATGATCCGGGCCAGCACCGGGAAGGCGGTGATGGACATCGCCGCGCCCAGGAACAGGGCGGGGACCAGCAATCCGTCCACGGCCATCTCGGAGCGGTCGAACCACGGCTCGATCGCCCAGGCCAGTCCGGCGCCGAGGGCGAAGGGGAGGGCGACCGAAGCGAGGGACACCGCCGAGACGGTGCGGCCGTGCCCCTTCAGTTGCGCGGCGTCGAAGTGGTAGCCCACTCCGAACATGAAGAGGATCAGCCCGAGCTGTGAGAGGAGGTGCAGGTGGGGCCGGACGTCCGGCGGGAACGCCAGGTCGACGAGGTCTCCCGGGAGGAGGCCCAGCAGGCTGGGGCCGAGGGCGATGCCGGCGAGGATCTCGCCCATGACGACGGGTTGCCGCACCCGCTGGGCGAGCCGGGCGAAGACGTGGGCGGCGGTGAGGATCAGGGCGAGCGCACCCAACAGGGAACCGAGGGGCGCCGAGGCCGCGGCGGCGAGGACGGACGGTTCCACGGGGGTGGCCCTCCTCCGGGTGAAGCGGCTGGCGGGAGTGGACGGTCGGCAGCCGGCGGCCCCTCCCGGACGGGAGCCGCGATCCGCACGCACCCCCGCCCGGGCGACGGGGATCGGACGCGTTCCCGTCGGCGTCCGGCACCGGCATCGGCATCGGCACCAGCACCGAGCACGGGGTACGGGTACGGGCCGCGGCGGTCTGTGGGGCTGCTTCCCGGTCGGTGGCCCGCCCATGCGGCGGAGGTCACGGCGCACGGACTTGCCTCGCCTGGTGGTGGCGCACGCCCGCGTGGGGCCGTGGCGCCGGTGGCACGGGGTGCGCCCCGAAGCTCCGGCCCCGCCGCAGGGGCGGGGCCGGAGGGGGGCTCAGACGGGTGCCGGGACGGGCGGGCTGCCGCAGGCCACCGTCCACCGGGGCCCGGTGCCGGGGCGCAGCAGGAGTTCCCACATGGTGCGCCGCCGCGGCTTGCCGCTGGACGTGCGGCTGATCGAGCCGCGGGAGCCCTGGAGGAAGGTCATGCGCAGGGTGTCCGGGGTGCGGGCGGAGACCCGGGCCCGGGCGGCGGCCAGCCAGTCGGGGGTGACCCGGCCCTCGACGAAGACCACGACGTGGTCGGCGCCCTGTGCGCTGCCGAATGCCACCGCGCAGCCCACCGGGGCGCCCGGTTCCCGCAGGTCCTTCAGGTCGGCCTCGACGTCCTCCGCGTACAGGCTTGTGCCTTGGACCGTCACCGACTCGCCGATCCGGCCCACCACGTACAGTTCGCCGTCTTCGACGAACCCGGCGTCGCCGGTGCGCAGTCCGTCCGGGGCGAACGGGACCCGTGCGCCGGTGGCGCCCTGGTAGCCGTCGGCCAGTGAGCGGCCGCGCAGCCGGATCTCGCCGAAGCTCCCCGCCGGCAGTTCGGCGCCCGAGGCGTCGACGACCGTCAGTTCGCTGCCGTGGACCGTCACTCCGCAGCCGGTGAGCCACCCCTCGCCGCCGACCCGGTGCTCGCCCAGGACCGCCCGTTCCCGGACCGCGACCGGTTCGCCGACCCGCAGGGCCGTCGCGTCGATCCGCACCAGCCGGGACCCCCTGCCGGCCGGCACCCCGCTGGCGGCCACCGTGGTCTCGGCCAGGCCGTACGCGCCGACCAGGGCGCGCGGCGCGAAGCCGTGCGGGCCCAGCAGGGCGGTGAAGTCGGCCACCCCGATCGAGTCGATCCGTTCCGCGCCGAGGACGGCGCCCCGCCACCGCGAGAAGTCCATGCCGGTGAGCTGTTCGGGGCGGACCCGGCGGGCGGCGTAGGCGTAGCCGAAGCCGGGGGCGGTGGTGAGGGTGGCGCCCCGCCGACCGAGGCATTCCAGCCAGCGCAGCGGGGAGCGCAGGAACTGGTGCGGTCGCATCAGCCACACGTCGGTGCCGGTCGCCACCGGCATCACCATGCCGCCGATCAACCCCATGTCGTGGTGGAGCGGCAGCCAGCTCGCGAAGGAGTCCTCGTCCGTCCAGCCCAGCCAGCGCCGGCACGCCTCGGCATTGGCGGCCAGACTGCCCCAGGTGACCCGGACGCCCTTGGGGTCGCCGGTGGAGCCGGAGGTGAACTGGATCAGGGCGAGCTCCCCGTCCGGACGGTCCAGGACCTCGCCCGCCACCGTGCCGGCGCCCGGGTCGTCGGGGGTCCCGGGGGAGGCCAGCGCCCCGGGCAGCAGCAGCCGTGCGGCGGTGCGGTCGGCGCCGTCCAACCCCCGGCGGACCACGGCCGCGTGGTCGTCCTCGGTCAGCACCAGCTCGGGCCGGACGGCGCGGAACACCCGTCCCAGATGGGCGTGGTAGCGCTCGGTGCCGCGCAGCGCGGTGGGCGGGGCGAGCGGGGCCGGGACGGCGCCGGCGAGCAGGGTGCCCATGAACGCGCTGATGAACCGGTAGGGGTCGTCGAGGACCAGGGAGACCACCCGGCCCCGCCCCGCGCCTTCCGCCCGCAGGCGGCGGGCGATCCGCCGGGCGTCCACCGCGAGTCGGGCGTACGGGGTGAACCGCCAGGTCCCGTCGTCGCACGCCACGTGGATGCCGCGGGTGGTGCGGGGCGCTGATAACCAGTCGAGCAGCATGGCGTTCTCGTTCCTCCAGGGGGCCGGACACGGTCGGTCGGCGTGCGGTGCACCCGCTCGGATCCGCTCGACGGGGCAGCAGACTAAGTGCCGGCGGAGGGGATGGCGCAAGGCCGCCAGAACCCTTTCCCGGCCGGCGGACCGGGATTTTAGCGAGACGAAAGGAGGGGTTCCCGGGAGTGCTCGTGAATCAGGCCCGCGCTGTGGGGAGCGCCGTCGGAGAAGGCGGAGGGGGAGGATTCCGGAAAACGTCCGAACAAACGCGTCGGTCGTCACAGTTTATTTCTTCCGGCGCCGGGAAAAGGGCGGAACGCCCCTTGCGTTCCCGGTTGACGCATCCGGTTGCCGTGGGCAAAAATCACCTGATCCGTGGGGGACCGGACAGCACGCGTTTCGTACGCCGGCGGCACGTCCGGCTCGACGGGGCGAGGGCCTAGGCGTGAGTCCGAACGGGGCGGGGAACGTGAGATTTCTGGTGCTCGGGCCGCTGGGAACACAGGTCGGAGGCGGTCCGCAGACAGCGCCCGGGGCCCGCAAACTCCGGTCCCTGCTGGCCTACTTGTGCATCCACAGCGGGCAGGTCGTGTCCACGGCCCGACTCACCGCGGCCCTGTGGCCGGACGCCCCGCCGCGCACCGCGCCGACCGCCCTGCACGTGTACGTCTCCAAACTCCGACAATACCTCCACGCCCAGAGTTCCGGGATGGCCGCGGCACTGGCGACGTGCGCCCCCGGATATCGCCTCGACCTCGCGGACCACCAACTCGATCTGCGACAGTTCGAGTTCCTGGTGGGGCGGGCGGAGGAACACCGGTCCCACCAGCGCACGGAGAAGGCGGCGGCGGCACTGAATTCCGCGTTGGCGCTGTGGCGGGGCCACGCACTCGCGGATCTGCGCACCCTGCCCGTTTTCGAATCCCTCGGCAGACGATTGGACGAGCGGTACACGTTCGCCTGCATGCGCCACTTCGAGGTCGAACTCGAACTCGGCAACCACCAGGGCATCATCGGCGAACTCCGTTCCCTGGTCGCCGAACGCCCGACCTGGGAGAGCCCCTACGAGTACCTGATGCTCGCCCTCTACCGCTCCGGCCGCGCGGTCGAGGCGCTGGACGCCTACCGGGAGCTGCGCAGCACCCTGGTCCAGGGGCTCGGGGTGGAACCCGGACCACAAGTGCGGCGGCTGCACCGGGCGGTCCTCTCGCACGACCCCTGCCTCGCCCCGGCCCGCCCCGGCGGGCTGCGGCCGGTCCCTTGACCGGGGGACCGGGCGCCACGAGGTCGCCGGGGCCCCGTCTCGTATGCTCCGGGCCATGAGCGGTGGGGACGGCGGCAGACGGGTCATCGACGGGCGCTTCGCGCTGGAGGCGCGCCTCGGCGGCGGTGGCATGGGCACGGTGTGGCGGGCCCGGGACCTGGCCCTGGACCGGCCGGTCGCCCTGAAGGAGGTCCGCCCCCCGGACCGGGACCTCGCCGAGTACGACCCCGAAGCGGCCCGGCTGCTGCGCGCCCGGGTGCTGCGGGAGGCCCGGGCCCTGGCCCGCGTCGAGCACCCCAACGTCGTCACCATCCACCACATCGTCGACGGGGGCGAGGACACCTACCCCTGGCTCGTCATGGAGTTGGTCACCGGCGGCTCCCTCCAGGACTTCCTGGAGCGCGGACCGATGGCGCCCGCCGACGCCGCACGCCTGGGGCGCGAACTGCTGGCCGCGCTGCGCGCCGCGCACGCCGTCGGCATCCAGCACCGCGACGTGAAACCGGCGAACGTGCTGCTGCGCCCGGACGGCCGGCCCGTCCTCACCGACTTCGGGATCGCCGCGATCCGCGAGTCCACCGTGCTCACCGCCACCGGGTCGATCATCGGAACGCCCGACTACATGGCCCCGGAACGGATCACCGGCGAACGCGGCGGCCCCGACTCCGACCTGTGGTCGCTGGCGATGATGCTGTACGTGGCGGTCGAGGGCCACCACCCGCTGCGCCGGGCGACGACCCTGGCCACCCTCGCCGCCGTCCTCAACGAGCAACTGCCCCCGCCCGTCCAGGCCGGCCCGTTGACCGGGCTGCTCACCGCGGTGCTGGTGAAGGACCCGGCGGCGCGCCCCGGCCCGGAGGCGCTGGACCGCATGCTGGCCGAGGCGGCCGAGGGGCGGGCCACCGCCCCCCACCCGGCCCCGTCCGCCGACCCGGCCACCTCCTACCGGCTCACGCTTCCGCCCGTCGCGCCGCCCCCCGCCGGGGCCGCGGACACGGTCCGGGCGGCGCCCGACGGGCGGAACCGGCGCCGCGGGCTGGTGGTGGGCGCCGCCGCGGTGAGCGCCCTGGCCCTCGGCGTCGCGCTGTGGCAGGGACTGCCCGGCGGAAGCGGCGGCAAGGGCGACGAGGACGTCGTCGCCGACCGGAGCCGCACCCCGACCGCGCCCGCCACCGGAGGCGCCGCGCCCGGCACCGGGGCGGCCCGCGAACCGGAGGCGACGGCCGAGGGGGAACCCGACGCGCCCGAGGACCTGCTGACCCCGGGCGGGGTCCGGCACGCGGTCGACGTGCTGCGCCGGGAGACGGGCTCCGACCGGTTCGGCAGCTTCACCGTCTACCCCGAGTACGTGTCCGCCTCCGTGATGCTCAAGGGCAGCGACACCAAGTTCGACCGGTACCTCTACCGCCTCGACAACGGCGTCATGAAGCTCCCGGCCAGCGGCACCCTCAGCAACGAAGTCCCGATGGACCTCGACGCGTTCGACTGGGACGCGCTGCCCCGGCTGCTGGCGCGGGCCGAGAAGGACCTCAACGTGGCGGAGCCGACCACCCGCTACCTCGTCGTCGATCCGGTCGACAAGGTCTTCGACACCCCGCAGAGCCTCTCGGTCTACTTCTCCGACGCCTACGGCAGCGGCTACCTGCAGGCCGACCCGAAGGGCGAGGTGACCGAAGTGCACCCCGCCGAGTCCTGACCCCCGCCCCGTCCCACCCCCCGGAGCACCCCGTGACCGCTTCCTCGTCCCGCCCCGCACCCGAACCGGCGCCGTCCGTCCGACGACCCGGCGAGGCGCCGGACTTCCCGGCCTTCTGGCGGGAGCGCCACCTCGGGTTCCTGTCCACCGCCCGCCCGGACGGCTCCCACCACCTGGTGCCCGTGGGCGTCACCTACGACCCCGAGGCCGGGGTCGCCCGGGTGATCTCCAGCGCCACCAGCCGCAAGGTCCGCAACGTGCGCGCGGCGGGAGCCGCGGCGCGGGCCTCGGTCGGTCAGGTCGACGGGCGGTACTGGTCCACCCTGGAGGGGTCGGCCGTGGTCCGGGACGATCCGGAGTCCGTCGCGGACGCCGAGGCGCGCTACGCCGCGCGCTACCGGACGCCGCGGGCCAACCCGCAGCGGGTCGTCATCGAGATCACCGTGACCCGCTTCCTGGGCACCGTCCGCCCCGAGTCGCCGGCGCCCGCGGACTGAACGACCCCGTTCGCGAAGGCCGTTCCGACCGCGGGCGCGCTGCGGTGCGCGGGGTCGGTCAGCGGGTCTCGGCCGGGTACGCGGCCGGGGTCCGCTCCCGCCCCCGCAGCCGGTAGCTGCCGCCCTGGAGGGTGACCACCTCGGCGTGGTGGGCGAGCCGGTCCAACAGGGCGGTGGTCATGGGGGTGTCCCCGAAGACCTCCGTCCAGCGGGCGAACGGCTTGTCGCTGGTGACCACGACGGACGCCCGCTCGTAGCGGTGCGAGACCAACCGGTACAGCAACTGGGTCTCGTCCGGGGTGAACGGCAGGTAGCCGATCTCGTCGACGACGATCACCGGGTACCGGTCCAGCCGGTCGAGCTCGTCCGTCAACCGCCCGGCCGAGCGGGCGTGCGCGAGCCGGGCCGCCCACTCGGCGGCCGTCGCGAACAGCACGTCGTGACCGGCGCGGCAGGCCCGCAGGCCGAGGGCGACCGCGAGGTGGGTCTTCCCGGTTCCGGGCGGCCCGAGGAACACCGCGTTGGCACGGTCGTCGACGAAGCCGAGGGTGCCCAGCCGGGTCACCGTCTTCCACTCCGGGGACCGCGTGAGGTCGCCGCCGAAGTCCTCCAGCGTCTTGCGCCCGGGGAACCCGGCGGCCCGGATGCGGTCCTCCGCGGTGGCCGGAGCCGACGGGACGGTGCGGGAGCGGGGCGACACCTGTGCGGGGACGGTCGCCGTCCGCCGCACCGAGCGGGCGCCGCCCTCGGCGCCCTCGACCACGGTGACGGCCGCCAGGGTGGCCGGGGTCGCCGGGGCGGGGTGCGCGGCGCCGCCGGCGTGCGGCACCGTCGGTTCGGTGCGGCCGTGCGCCGCCGCGCTCCGGCCGAGCCGCTTGCGCCGGACCCGTTGGCGCACGTCGGATCCGCCGCCGGGACGGCCGTCGTCGTGGCCGCCGTGCCCGTCGTGACCGTGACGGCCCCGGGACTCCATCGGGCCGGACATGTACGCGAGGAGCACGGCGGACAGGATGAACGCCATGTGGATCACGGTGCCCCACAGCAGGGAGTGCTGCGAGGTGTGGGAGACGTCCACGAACATCTGGAGCAGGTGCACCGAGGAGATGCCGACGATCGCGGTCGCCAGCTTGACCTTCAGCACGTTGGAGTTGACGTGCGAGAGCCACTCCGGCTGGTCACGGTGGCCCTGGAGGCCGATCCGGGAGACGAAGGTCTCGTAGCCGCCGACGATCACCATGATCAGCAGGTTGGCGATCATCACCACGTCGACCAGCTTCAGCACGGCGAGCATCACATAGGTCTCGTCCGCCTGGCCGCTGATGACATGGGCGATCAGATGGCACAACTCGTTGAAGAACTTGTAGACGTAGACGCCCTGGGCGGCCACCAGTCCGAAGTACAGGGGTGCTTGGAGCCAGCGGGTGGCGAACAGGGCGTAGCCGATGGACGAGGCGGCGTAGCTGCGGATGTTCGGAGCGGACGGGGGAACGGGGGCGGGGGCGGGGGCGGGACCGAGCAACGGCTCTCCAAAGTGGTGTGGGGGGCATGGCAATCGGTGCAAACCGACCGCGCACACGCTTCCAACGACCCGATGGAGGTGGGCGTCACCCCTGTCGTTCCCGAACCCCTTCTGCTAGGAGCTGCACATCTTCGTGTCGCCCCGCACCTTCTTCACTCCCTCGGGGGGCGCGCTCGACGGCGTGACGGGAACACCGACGCCCTTGAAGTCGGCGCCGAGCGTCAACGTCATCGGCTCCGCCACTCCGTGATCGGCCCGTGCCTCCAGGGCCTTCGCGGAGAGGCCCATCATGTCGGCGAGTGCACGGGCCTGTTCGACCTGGGCCGGTGCGTACACCAGGGTCGTGGTGGCCGTCTTCGCGGGCGCGTTGCTCTGGTTGACGGCGCCGGCCACGCCCCGGGTGTCCACCAGCCAGGTGACGGTGTTGTTCGCGGCGCCCACCAACTCACCCCCGTTGTAGACGTTGACGCCGATCTCGCCGGGTTCGGCGCGGGGACCCGTGAGCACGTCGTCCCGCTTCTTCGCGTCCGCCTTCCGCTCCTTCTTGACCTCGGTGAACGACACGTCGTTCCGCACGGCCTCGAAGACGGCCGGGGCCCGGGCGGGGTCGAGCACGACGGTGGCCTTGACCCGCTCCGCTGGATTGTCCTTGACCGGGATCGTGGTGAAGCTGATGTGCTTCAGATCGACTTTGCCCAACTCCTTGGCGAGTGAGGTGAGTTTGGGGATCGATCCGATACCGCTGTCCACGGTCAGGTTCTTGGTCATCGCACTGGCGAGGCCGTACATCTTCGTCGGGCTGTTGAGGAAGTCGCTCTTCGCCTTGCGGATCATCGAGGCCACGAACTTCTGCTGCATCTCGATGCGGTCGAGGTCGCTGCCGTTCTTGGTGGCGGCGCGGCTGCGCACGAAGGCCAGCGCGTCCTCGCCCTCGATGGTGTGCGGCCCGGCCGACAGCTCCAGTTTCGCCTTCTCGTCGGCGACGGGCCGGTCGAGGCAGACCTCCACCCCGTCGAGGGCGGACGTCAGCGCCTTCACCGCGTTGAAGTCCACCATCATGAAGTGGTCCAACTCCACCCCGGTCAGCTCGGTGACCGTCCGCATGGTGCACCCCGGGTCCCGCCCCTGCTGTCCGTAGGAGTTGTTGAAGCGGGTGCGCGGGGTGCCGGGTATGACCTCGAAGCCGCCGTCCTCCTGCTTGGTCCGGCAGTCGGGTATGTCCGTGATCAGATCGCGGGGGATGCTGAGCGCGGTGGCGTTCGACCGGTCGGCCGACACGTGGAACAGGAACGTGGTGTCGGCGTGGCCCGCGCTGCCCTTGTCCCCGTAACCCTGGTTGCCCTTGCCGGTGCGCTTGTCGGTGCCGAGGAGCAGGATGTTCAACGGGCGCCCGGCCAGGCCCTTCTTGCCGCTGCCCGCGTCGCCCACGTCGACGGTGGCGATGTTCCCGTCCAACTGCCGGTACAGGTAGTACCCGGTGGCGGAGGTGCCGACCAGCACCACGCCCAGCACCCCGCCGGTCCACAGCAGGACCTTCCGCTTGCGGGACGCCCTCGGTCTGCGCCCGCGTCTCCCGCCCGCCTCGGCGGGGTCCGTCGTCCCCCGCGGGCCCCGCCCGCCGCGTCGCCCCGCCGCGGTCGTGGACGTCGACGCACCGCGGGACCCGGACTCCGCCGCCCCGGACCGCCGTGACCCGCGGGACCGCCGGGCGTCCGCCCCGGCCGGCTCGCCGTCCGCCCGCCGCCGGTCCGGCGCCCCGGCCCGGCGCCGGGGCCCGGGCACCGGAGGGTCGGGCGCCGTGGTGCCCCCCGCGGCAGGGTCCGGGCCGGTCGGGGAGGCCTCGGCGGGGTCGTCCAGGCGCAGTTCGTAGGTGCCGGTCTGCGGGTTGCGCACCCACAGGTCCGCGGCGTCGAACCCGTCCTGTTCGCCCCGGTGGTCCGCGTTCATTCCGGCTGGCTCCTCTGCACTGTCCTGTGCGGCGCTCTCCTCCCCCGTGGAGATGCCGAGGCGGCCGTCGCGGTTGTGCGGGACCCGGAAACCGCGGGTCCCCCGACCCCGGGGTCCACCTGCGGGGCGCACGTCGGCGTTTCACTTCCGTGACCTTTCGCCCCTGCTCGGAAGTATCGGAGCGGGACGTGCGATGCGGGAGGGGCGCCCAGCAGTGTCATGCGTGAGAAACGCAACGCAAGAACCGGGCTTTTCTCATACAACCTTTCGCCACTCGAACGCAGTGCCGGGCGCTATGGGGGCTTATGTGGCAGTTCGTACGGGTCGGTGGAGGTCGGCGTTCCGTTTGCGGACGGGCGGCGCGTCAAGAACGAGGGCTCCGCAGGAGCGCGGAGTGACGGGCCAGGGCCACCGCAAGCAGTTCTTCCGCCAAGGTGTGGCGGGTCGTGCCCCGGGTCTTCACCGCGTGGCAGTTGGGACAGAGGGCGATCATGACCGAGGGGTGGTCACGTCCGCCGTCGGCGAGCTGGTCCACGTGGTCGACGTCGAGGATGGGGAGCCCCCGGTCCGTCACGTCCGTCGGCTGGCCCGCGCACCGGGGGTTCTCGCACCGTCCCCCGCTGCGTTCGAGTACGCCGCGGCGGGCCGCCGCGGAGCGCACCGGAGCGTTCCGCACGACCGCGTTCCGTCGCCCGCGCCGTTCCGGTTCCCCGTTCGCAGCCAGCCGGCACAGGCGCTCGTAGGTGGCGGCCAGGGCGACCGGGTTCCGCCCGATGGTCGGGGCCTCCTCGTACACCGGGACCAGGTCGTCGGCGAGCGCGTCGCCCTCCAGCCCGACGCTCCGCAGCAGCGCGGAGGGGTCGGCCAGGTCCCCGAAGTACCCGTCCAGCAGATGACCGACGACCCGAAGGCGGGCCACTCCCGAGGACCGCACCAGCGTTCGGGCCGGTGCGACCAGGCCGCTGCGGGGCCCGTTGCCGCTGAACCACGCCTTCAGCCGGGCATCGCCGTGCGCCTTGGGCACCGGGCCCACGACGCCGCGCATCTCCCAGAGCCCGGCGTGGGCGAGCGCGGCCAGCGGGTACTCGGGGTGGTCGCGTTGGGAGGGGCGGCCGTACGCCGCCAGCAGGCGTTCCAGCTGGCCCTTCGTCTCGGCCCAGGACACGAGTCGGGGTTCGCCCCGGTAGGCTCGCCCGATCGCCCAGAGCAGGGCAATCGGCTGGTGCCGGGAGGGGCCGTCCGGGGTGGAACTCACCTTCAACCTCCGAACGAGGTCCACCAGCCCGTCCTCGGACAGCGATCCGCCCGGCTGCGCCGCCGGCACCCGTCCGCCGTCCCGCACCACCTCGAAGCCGAGGCCCTCCAGGGCGCGGGCGGCGTGGGCCGCTCCGCCGGAGAAGTCGGCGGCCCGGAGCGGACTCCGTCCGGGGAGGAAACCGTGAGCGGCGCCGAGTATCGCCTTGGAATCGTACGACCGCTCCTCGAACCGCAGCAGGTACGAGCGAGCGCGGGAGAAGCCGTACCGCTCCAGGAACGGATCGCGCCCCAGGCGGTCGAACTCCTCGACCGCCCGGAGGACTGCGTGTCGGGTCACCTCGTTCAGGGCCATGACGAAAACCGTAGCCCCGCCCACCGACACACCGGCTCGTGTCCACCCCGCCCTCACTTCGCGTCCGCGTAGCACTCCACCGCCGCCGTGGTGAACGGGAAGCGGACGGGGGTCGGGCCGAAGGTCAGGCGGGCGGCGGTGGCGGCGGCGGAGCGGATCGCCGCGGTCACCCGGTCGACCTCGTCGGCGGGGCAGTGCACGATGACCTCGTCGTGCTGGAAGAACACCAGTTCGGCCTTGAGGTCGACCAGGTCCGCGCGGAGCGCGGCCAGCAGCAGCAGGGTCCAGTCGGCGGCGCTGCCCTGGACCACGAAGTTGCGGGTGAAGCGGCCCCGGGCGCGGGAGTCGGTGGAGGCGTAGCCGGGCACGAAGGCGTCGGTGTCCCCGGCCGGTGCGGCGTCCCGGGGGTCGGGCTGCTGGGGGATGCCCGCCTCCTCGCGCCCGTTCTCCCCGGAGCCCGCCGCCGGGGGACAGGTGCGCCCCAGCCAGGTGCGGACCAGGCGGCCCTCCTCGCCCGCCCGGGCGGCCTCGTCCACGTACGCCACCGCGCGCGGGAAGCGGCGGCGCAACGCGGCGAGGTTCTTGAGCCCGTCGCCGGAGGTCTGGCCGTACACCGCGCCGAGCACCGCGAGCTTGGCCTGCTCGCGGTCGCCGGCGAAGGCCCGCTCCGACACCTCCCGGTAGAGGTCCGTGGCGCGGCCGGCGACCTCCATCAACCCCGGGTCCCGGGAGATCGCGGCGAGCACCCGCGGTTCCATCTGGTCGGCGTCGGCGACCACCAGCCGCCAGCCTGGGTCGGCGACCACCGCGCGCCGGATCACCTTGGGGATTTGGAGGGCGCCGCCGCCGTGGGTCACCCACCGGCCGGTGACGGTGCCGCCCGGCAGGTACTCGGGGCGGAACCGGCCGTCGCGCACCCAGTCGGCGAGCCAGGACCAGCCGTGCGCCACCCAGATCCGGTACAGCTTCTTGTACGCGATCAGGGGGCGCACCGCCGGGTGGTCGACGCCCTCCAGCTCCCAGCGGCGGGTGGACCCGACCTTCACCCCGGCCCGGGCGAACGCCTTCACCACCTCGGCCGGGAGGTCGGGCCGCACCCGGTGTCCGAACGCCGCCGAGACCTCGTCGGCGAGCTCCGCCAACCGGCGCGGTTCCCCGCCCGCGTACCGCTCGCCGAGCAGTTCGCGCAGCACCTCGCGGTGGACGTCCGCGCGCCAGGGCAGGCCGGTCGCGTTCATCTCGGAGGCGACCAGGGTGCCTGCGGACTCCGCCGCCGTGAGCAGCCGCAGCCGGTCGGGGTGGACGCCGGCGTCGTGGCGGCGCTGCTGCTCCGCGTACACCTCCAGCAGGGCCGTGAGCGGCATGGGCACCGGGCCGGGCTCGAACAGCGGGGCCTGGGCGCCGGGTTCCGCGGGCCGCTGCGGCGGATCGGGCGGGACGGGTCGGTCGTGCAGCCGCGCCCAGGCCGCCGCGGCCGAACGGGGTTCGCCGAGGCGCCCCTCGTGGCCGAGGAGGAGCGCCTCGGCGGCTTCCACGTCGTAGGCGCGGGGCACGTGCACCCCGGCGGCCAGGAGCCGGGGGTGGACCTCCGCGGTGGAGCGCCAGATCCACCGGGTCGCCGAGGGGCGGGAGCGCACCGCGGCCACCAGGTCGGGTTCGGTGGTGGGCGGTGCGGAGGGCAGCCCGTCGGCGCCGAGGGGGGCCAGCTCCGCGCCGCCGTCCTCGGTCGGCGCCAAGGCCCACCGTTCGACCATCCCCCGAGTCTCGCACCGGCCACTGACAGGCCGGCCGGGCTGCGGGGCGCGGCGCACGCGACGGGGCCCGCCCGGTGGACGCCGCCGCCTCGTCCACAGCCTGTGGACGAGGCGCGCCGCACCGGACGGGCCGGAGGTTCTGTCGGGGTGGCCCCGGTGGAGGACGGTCAGACGACCTTGGGCGGTTCTCCCCTCGTGTTGCCCACCCGGACGTGGACGGGCTCGTCCGCGTTGGCGTCGGTGATCTCGTAGGGGCCGTTGACCGGGTTCGGGGGCAGGACGTATCCGTCCGGCACGGCTGTTTCCCGGACGTAGTACTCGCCGGTCGGGAGGTCGTCGAAGAGGCAGACCCCCTCCTCGTCGGTGGCGCAGCCGCCGCCGTTCACCCGGGTGTCGGCGGGGGCGGAGCCGACGGCCCGGGTCTGGAGGCCGGGGACGCCGTTGGTCTCGCGCCACAGGTCGAAGACCGCCCCGGCGAGCGGGTCGCCGCTCTTGGCGTCGGTCTTGAGGACCTGGACGGCGCCCCTCACCGCGGTCGCGGTGTTCCGCGCGGTGACGGTGACGCCGGTGGCGGCGTTCTCCTCGGTGAGGACGAGGGGGCCGAAGACCGGGTCGGCGGGGAGCTCGTAGCCCTCGGGGGCCGCGGTCTCCTGCCAGTAGTAGGTGCCGGTGGGGACGGTGCGGCGGCAGGTGCCGTCCGCGCCGGTGGTGCAGGGGGCGCCGATCCCGGTGTCGGGGTCGGGGCCGGTGTCCTGGAGGCCGGGGACGCCGTTGGTCTCCTCCCAGAGCCGGAGGACGGCACCGGCGAGCGGCTCGCCGGTGGCCGCGTCCTCCTTGACCACCGCCACGTCACCGGTGGTCGGGGCCCTCGGGGTGACCGTCTCCGCGGTGCAGTTCGGGTCGCAGCCCGGGTCCTCGGTGCCGGCGCCCGGGGTGACCGTCACGGTGTTGGCGAGGTCCTCCGTGGTGTCCGCGGCCGGGGTGCCGGTGAGGGTGAAGGTCACCGAGCCGCCGGCCGCCACGTCCACGGTGGTGTCCAGGTCCCCGGTGCCGGACGGCTCGGCGCAGGCGCTCGCCGCGCCCTCGGCCGTGCAGGTCCAGCCGACGTCGGTCAACGCCGCGGGCAGCGGGTCGACCACCCGCACGGCGTGCGCGTCCTGGGGGCCCGTGTTGGTGACGGTGACGGTGTAGGTCAGCGGCCGGCCCGGGACGTACGCGTCGGCGTCGGCGGTCTTGGTGACGCCGAGTCCGACGTCCGCGCAGCGCCTCGGGTACAGCACCTGCGGCTCGCGGGTCTCGTGGATCCAGGCGCCGCCGCCGTCGTAGACCAGGGTGTCGGCCGGGGTGTATGTGTCGCCGACCGTGACGCGGGGGCCGCAGGGGCTGCCCCAGTCGTTGTTGCCGCGCTGGCCGACCTCCTGCCGGGCGGCGGCCGGCGGGGCGGTGGCGTCCCGGGCGTCGACGGCGACCACCCCGTCGATCATGTCGTTGTCGGTGTTGGCGTCCTGCCCGGTCTCGGCGTTGGGGAAGGTGCGGATCGCGACGGAGTCCTTGGGGAAGACGTTGCCGCGCACCAGGACGGTGTCCCGCATCACGCGCCAGGTGCCGTCCTTCTCGCCCAACTGGATCATCGGACCGGGCCCGGTGAACACGTTGCCCAGGACGTCGATGCCGGACGAGGAACGCGACTGCTGGTCCTCGGGCGTGTGGGGGAAGGTCGCCGGGTCGAGGTTCTCCAGTGCGGTGCCCGCGCGGACGGCCGCTGCGTTCTCGGCGAGCGGGGTGAACTCGATCTCGTTGTCGTTGACCGTCACGTGGTGCGCCGGAACCGCGTAGACCACGTAGGCCGCGGGGCCGCCGCGCACGGTGTTGCGCAGGTAGTCGAGGGTGTCGCCGCCGTACGGGAAGAGCACGCCGGTCGGGTTGTCGGTCAGTTCGTTGTCGACGAAGGTGATGTCGCTGCTGTTCTGGATCCGGTCCAACCCGTCGGCGCTCGCGGACGGGTTGATGGTCAGGTTGGCCACGCCCTCGTTGTCGGTGAAGGTGCTGTCCTGGACGGTCAGCCGGATCACGGACTCGGTGTACGTGGCCCACCAGGCGATGCCGCGGACGGTGACGTCGGTGACCGTCACGTCGGTGGTCATGTCCCAGTAGAAGGCGTTGGCGCCGTCGGTGAAGGAGGAGTTCTCGACGGTGATGTGGTCCGAGTAGTAGAAGCGGACCGCGGCCGAGCCGCGGCGGGCGTCGTCGGGGTTCTCGTAGCCCTCGACGGTGACCCCGGTGATCCGCACGTCGGTGTTCTCGTAGCCGCCGATGCCGATGCCGCCTCCGCCGGACGCCCCGGCGACCAGGGCCAGTCGGGTGCCGTCGATCCGGAAGCCGGTGTTGTTGGCGACCATGATGCCGGTGGCGACGTCGGTGAGGGCGCCCCCGGTCACCACGGGACCGTCCAAGGGGTGGCCGGCGGTGCGGACCCAGACCTGCCGGATGCCGGTGCGCACTCCGCTGACCCGCGGGTCGTCCAGGGTCACCGAGGTGGCGCGGGCCAGGTCGATGCCGATGCCGGTGCTGCCGGGGGCACCGGTGACCGTCACGTCGGTCAGCCGGGCGCCGGTGGTGGCCCCGAGACTGATCCCGGTGGTGCCGACGACGTCGACCGTCACCCGGGTCATCCGCGGGCCCTCGCCGGTGGTGGCGGCGGCGGTGGCGATGCCGTACGCGTACCCGGTGACCGTGCTGTCGGTGAGGACGACGCCGGTCGAGCCGCCCAGGTTGATGCCGTAGGACCCGGCCAGCGAGGTGCCGGTGACGCTCACGTCGGTGAAGGCGGCGCCGGTCGTCCGGCCGAGGAGCACGCCCTGCTGGGGCGCCGCGATCTCCACTTGGGAGAACCGGGGGCCGACGCCGGTGGCCGCCGTGGACATGAAGTAGCCGCGGGTGACGCCGGTGATCTTCGCCTCGCGGACCACCACGGCCGTGGTGTTGCCCGCGCTGATGCCGGTGGAGGTGCCGTTGGCGGCGTTGTCGCCGTTGTCGAAGACGTAGTCCTCGACGGTCCGGCCGGTGGCCGGGGTGCCCGCGAAGGCGATGCCGGTGACGGAGGCGAGGTTCGCGGTGTTGGTGATGCGGACGCCGTCCAGCACGGTGTCGGCGGAGGTCGCCGCGACCGTGATCACGGTCTTGCTCGCGGCGGTGGGTTCGAAGGTGACGCCGCTGACGGTCAGCCCGGTGCCGGTGACCGAGAACAGGGCGGTGATCACCGTGTCGGAGGCGCTGGTGAGCGTCACCTGACGGGGCACGGTGAGCGTCTTGGTGAACACGTAGGCGTCGGGGACGACGTGGACGGTGTCCCCGGTCGCGGCGGCGTTGAACGCCTGTTGCAGGGTCAGCAGCGTCGGCGGTTGGGTGGGGCCCACCCAGGCGATCAGCGTGTCGTCCGCCGGGTTCACGATTCGGGGGCCGGACGGGGCCGCCGGGCGTGCGGCCCGTGGTGCGGGGGCGCGGTCCGTTGCCGAGTCCGGCGCCCCGGCCGCCTCCCGGGCGGGGCGTGCGGGGCTGCTGTCCTCGACGACGGCGGCCGTCGAGGAGGGGGCCGCCGAGGCGGGGGGCGCCGTGGTGGCCCCCCACATCCCCCAGGCCACGAGGCAGGCCAGGGCGGCCCGCACCGATCTGGCCGCGGCCGATGGACGTCTTCGGTTCAAGGTCTCTCCAGGGCGCTCCGGCGCTTCCCGGGCATGGGCGACGCGGTGCCCCGAAACCAAACAGGACGAGGGAACGGCCCCGGGCTGACGCGCCGGGACGTGGGACGGTTGCCGCACCCGTGGTACCCGTCCGCGTGATCGTGCGCTCCGGCGCGCGGGTGGTGTGCCGGGTGGACGAAGAGGCGTGCGGGGACCCCGTCACGGGTCCCCGCACGCCCGGTGCCGGTACGCGCCCGGGGTCAGCGCGTCGCGCGCCGCCCGTAGCGGCGCTCGAAGCGCTCCACGCGCCCCGCGGTGTCGAGCACCCGGGCGGTGCCGGTGTAGAAGGGGTGGCTGACGTTGGAGATCTCGACGTCGACCACCGGATAGGTGACCCCGTCCTCCCAGACGATCGTCTTGTCGCTGGTCGCGGTGGAACGGGTGAGGAAGGCGTGGCCCGCCGCCCGGTCCCGGAAGACGACCGGTCCGTACGGGGGGTGGATGTCGGGCTTCATGGTGTACCTGGGTCCTCTCCGGGTGGGGTGCCCGGCGTGGTGCCGGGCGGGGGCGGGGGCGGTCAGCGCTCCTCGCGGAACGCGAGGTGACGGCCGGCCACCGGGTCGTACTTGCGCAGCGTGAGCCGGTCCGGGGTGTTCCGGCGGTTCTTGCGGGTCACGTACGTGTAGCCGGTGCCCGCCGTGGACCTGAGCTTGACGATCGGACGGAGTTCGTTGCGAGCCATGCCGACACTGTACTGAAAATGAATACCGTTTTCAAGTGGTGGGGGTGGGGGCCCCGGAACCGGCGTCCTCCGGGGCCTCGGGGTCCAGGGCCCGGGAGAAGTCCTCCAGGGCGGCCAGGAGCAGTCGCGCCCCGTGCCGGACCACCGCGTCGACGTCCCCGTCCCCGTCCCCGGGCGGTGGTGGGGACGAGCCCGCCGCGAGGGCCTCGCACACGGGACGCCAGTCGGGCACCCGGCGCTCCCGGACCGCCCGGGCCCCCTCGTCCACCGCCCGCCGCAGCGCCTCGGCCAGCGCCGCCGCACCGGGGACGGGCGTGCCGCCCCGCTCCGTCAGATGGGCCTCCAGCAGCATGGCCGCCCGGCCGAACCGGCCGAGGGCCCGCTCGGCGGCCCGGGCCCGCCCGGGCGCCAGCCCGCGGCCGCGGACCGGCTCGGCGGCGGCGCGGGCCACCGAGTCGTGCCAGGCGGCGCGCGCCGTCCGCGCCTTGAGCAGCGCCGCGCGCACCGCCGCCCCGTCCGGCCCTTCGCCGTGCGCCGGGCGCGGCTCGCCCGCCGGCGCGCCGTCCAGCCGCGCGCCCCTCGGCGCTCCCTCGTCCGCCGGGACCGCGTACCGGGCCAGGACGGTCGCGGCGTACCGGCCCACCGCGGTCAACCAGTCGGCGAGCCGGAACCGCAGTCGAGGAGTCTCCCAGGCCGGGTAGAGGGCGTAGGACAGCATGGCGAGGAGGCCGCCGACCAGGGTCAGCACCACGCGCTCGGGGACGGTCTGCGTCCACTGTTCGCCGGCCATGCCGAGCAGCAGCACCACGTACGCGGCCAGGCAGGTCTGCGCCGCGAACTGGCCGGTGCGCAGCAGCAGGTACATCAGCCCGGCGCAGAGCACGGCGAGCGCCCCCAGGACCAGGCTGCCCGGTGCGGCGGACTGCACCAGCGCGGTGGCCAGCGCGACGCCCAGCAGGGTGCCGCCGAACCGGCCGACGGCGCGCGCGTAGGTCTCCGAGAAGTCCGGGCGCATCACCATCACCGAGGTCAGCGGCGCCCAGTACCCGTGGCCCAGCGGGAGCAGGCTGCCGGCCAGGTACCCGGCCGTGGTGACCGCGGTGACCCGGACGGCGTGCCGCAGCACGGGGGAGCGCCGGCGCAGTTCCCGTCGCACCTCGGCCGCGGCGGCCGGGACGAGGGCGACCAGCGAGGGGCGCACCAGGCCGGTGGACGCGGTGCGGTCGGCGGGCGGGTCGGCACCGGCGGTGGCGGCGAGGTCGGCCATCCGGTCCAGCAGTGCGCCCAGCCGCAGGGCGGCCCGGCGCGGCGGCCCGGTGAGCAAGCGGGCGGTGTCCGGGGTGCGGAAGGCGGCCACCGCCCACGCCGGCGCACGCACCGGCTCGGCGCGGCGGACGGCGTGCGCGGTGGCGTCCAGGACGGCGCCGGCGGCGGCGAGGAGCTCACGGACCCGGTCGCGCGCCGGGCCGGTGTCGGGGACCCCGAGGGCGGGGTCGGCGAGCGAGGCGAGGACGGGGCGGATGCGTTCGGCCAGGGGGCGCGGGCCGCGCAGGTCGGCGGGGCGGCGCCGGGCCTGGCGGACGGTGACCGCGGCGGCCTCCCGGGCCGCCATCAGCGGGGCCGGGTCGAAGGGCGCCACCGGGTCGTGCCGCAGCCGGCGGGCGTAGTCGGCCTCGGCGGCGAGCGCGTCCGCGAGGGCGTCGCGCTGGGCGCCCCACCGGCGGACCGGGAGCAGCACCACCAGGGCGGCCTGCACCAGCCCGCCGAGCACCATCATGGCGGCGTGCACCGCGGCCTGGCCGATCGAGCTGGGCAGGGTGACGGTGATCAGCACGATCGCCACGTTGGTGGTGGCCAGCAGCCCGATGGTGGGGCCGATCGCCCAGGTCAGGCCGGCCAGGAAGGTCCAGGCGCCGAGCAGGGCGAGGAAGGGGCCGAGGTAGGGGTGGGCGAGGTAGCCGAGGAAGCTGGAGACGGCGAGGCTGGCGCCGGAGACCAGGGCGAGTTCGGGGCGCGGGCGCCAACTGCGCTGGAAGGTCGCGATGGCGGCCTGGAAGGCGCCGAAGGCGGAGCTGACGGCGGCGATCGGCCCGAGCGCCCAGAGCCCGAAGGCCATCACCAGGGCGAGCCCCAGGGCGGCGCGCAGCGCCAGCAGCGGCTCCAGCCGCTTCCGTTCGACGGTCAGTCCCGACCGGGCGGACGCCCCGAGCGCCCGGAGCCAGCTCACGCGGACAGGATAGGGAGCGGGTCCGCCGGCGGCGGGCAACGACGGGAGCGCGGGGCGCGTCCTGTCCCGCGGGTGGCGGCTGCGGGAACGGGGCGGGGACGTGCCGGGCGGGGGCGCGGGTGTGGGGGAGTGCGGGAGTTCGTGTGTGCGGGTCGCGGGGGGTGTGCGGCGGTGGGGAGGGAGGGTGCCGGGGGCGAACCGGGGCGTTCGGTCAACGCCCGCTGGTCGGTGTGGTGTTGATGCTCCGTGACGAGGGAGGTACGCCGCGTGCACGTGCAGGTGCTCGCGCACGTGCACGTGAAACACGGCTATGATCCGGGGCAGTTGACCGTTGCAGCAAACGCCACATCGGCCCCTGCGTCACTGGGAGCGACCCCGTGCATGACATGTACAACGGCATGGCCGCCACACGGCTTCGAGGGGTGGTCTGGCAGAAGAGCCGGCACAGCAACTCGCAGGGGTCGTGCGTGGAGTTCGCGCGGCTGCCGGACGGCGAGGTCGCGGTGCGCAACTCCCGTTTCCCGGACGGCCCCGCCCTGCTCTACACGCGCGCGGAGATCGAGGCGATGCTCCTCGGGGTCAAGGACGGCGAGTTCGACCACCTGGTGACGGGCTCCTGAATCCGCCGGCGCACACCCGGCGCCCCGCCCGCGGGCGGGTGCGTCCCCGTCGGGCCGGACCGTTCGCGGGGCGCGGTCGACCGTGTGCGGGCGGGAACCGGACCGTCCGGCCGGTATGCGCCCCCGGCGGTCCGACGTGCGGGAACCGCGCCCGGACCCCCGGAGCCGGGGCCCGGGCGGCCCGGAGCGCGGGGCCCGGCCCACGGCCGGCGCGGGGGTCAGAGCCGGAACAGCGCCCAGACGACCTTGCCGCCCGGCGCGCCGGCCAGCGGGTGCCACCCCCAGCCGTCGCTGAAGGACTCCACCAGGAACAGCCCGCGCCCCGACTCGGCGGCGGTGAACGCGTCCGCTTCCGCCCCGCCCGCGGCGCCCGCGGAACCCAGCGTCCCGCAGTAGCCGGTGACCGGGGACCCGGTGCTGGGGTCGCGCACCGCGCAGACCAGGCGGTGGCCCCAGAGCATCAGGTGCAGCCGGACCGGGAGGAGGTCGCCGGAGGCGTCCACGTCGATCCCGGCCTGCGGCAGGGCGTGCCGCAGGGCGTTGGTGACGAGTTCGGACACGACGAGGTGGACGTCCTCGGAGCGTTCGTCCGCCTTCCACTCGGCGAGGGTGTCGCGGGTGAACCGGCGTGCCTCGCGGACCGCCTCGTAGTGAGGGGGCAGGGCGCAGGACGCGGAGCTGGACACCGCCGTCGGGTCGATGGGGGGAAGCCCCTGCCTTAACGGCTCCAGCATGGTCGATCCATTCATCCCCATGCGAGGCACTCCCGTGGATGCGCGGCTCTGGCGTTACTCCGGTTGCTCGGTGGTGCACTCACCATGGTTCCGAATGCGTTGGGCAGATGCAAGGGCAGATGCACGTGCAAGCGCCCGTTGTGGAAGGGACCATGTGTCTTGAAGGGGATTTCTTCCCGGGACTTCTTGTCTTGTTCTTCTGGCCCCGGAAGCCCTCTTTCTGCTTTCTGTAACCGAATGAGTACGGGCTGGAAGGTTTTAGTGGCAGACTTCGCAGCCTGAAGACGTTGGGGAGGCTGACGAGCGTGACCGCAGGCGAGTCGTGGGGGACTTCCCGGTCCGGGCCGGCCGGAGCCGCCGGGGGCGGCTCGGTGGTGCGCCGCATCCTGCTGGGGTCACAGCTCCGGAGGTTGCGGGAGTCCCGGGGGATCACCAGGGAGCGGGCCGGGTACGCGATCCGGGCCTCCGAATCGAAGATCAGCCGCATGGAGTTGGGACGGGTGAGCTTCAAGGCGCGTGACGTCGAGGACCTGTTGACCCTCTACGGGGTGAGCGCCGACGCGGAGCGGGGACCGCTCCTGGCCCTCGCCAAGGAGGCCAACGTCGCCGGCTGGTGGCACAGTTACTCCGACGTGCTGCCCGGTTGGTTCCAGACCTACGTGGGCCTGGAGGGCGCCGCCTCGCTGATCCGCGTCTACGAGGTGCAGTTCGTCCACGGGCTGCTCCAGACCGAGGCGTACGCGCACGCCGTGGTCACCCGCGGCGGTGCCGGCCCCGCCGACGTCGAACGCCGGGTCGCGTTGCGGCTGGAGCGGCAGAAGGTGCTGGTGTCCGAGCGGGCACCGGCGTTCCACGTGGTGCTGGACGAGGCGGCGCTGCGCCGCCCCTACGGCGACCGCCAGGTGATGCGGGGCCAGATCCAGCACCTCATCGAGGTCTCGGAGCGCCCCAACGTCACGCTCCAGGTGATGCCGTTCAGCTTCGGCGGCCACGCCGGCGAGAGCGGCAGCTTCACCATGCTGAGCTTCCCGGAGTCGGACCTGTCGGACGTGGTCTACCTGGAGCAGCTCACCAGCGCCCTCTACGTCGACAAGCCGGAAGAGGTTGCCCAGTACGCGAACGTCATGGAACAGCTCAGGACGGACAGTCCCAACCCCTCGGACACCCGCGACCTTCTCCGGGGACTGCTCCAATTGTCGTAAGACACCAGTACGATGACGTTCCATCAGGCGCCGTCGCCCGAGCCTTCCTCCTGCGGTTGGGGATCACATGTCCTTCTTCACCGACCTGGCCCGCCAGTACGTCGACGGCGAGTGGCGGACCGGCAGCGGTTCCTGGGACATCATCGACTTCAACCCCTACAACGGCGAGAAGCTGGCGTCCCTGACGGTCGCCACCCGCGCCGAGGTCGACGCGGCCTACCGGGCCGCCGAGCGGGCGCAGCCCGCCTGGGCCGCCGCCGGCCCCTACGAGCGGCGCCGGGTGCTGGAACGGGCCCTGCGGATCACCGAGGGCCTCGCCGAGGAGATCGCCGAGGCCGCCGTCGAGGAACTCGGCTGCATCCGGAGCAAGGCGCTGCACGAGGTGCACCTCGCCGGGGAGTTCCTGCGCGAGGCGATCCACCTGGCCATGCGGACCGAAGGCCACATCGCGCCCTCGACGGACCAGGGCCGGGAGAACCGCGTCTACCGGGTCCCGGTCGGGGTGGTCGCCGTCATCAGCCCGTTCAACTTCCCCTTCCTCATCACCATGAAGTCGGTGGCCCCGGCGCTCGCCCTGGGGAACGCCGTGGTGATCAAGCCCAACCAGAACTCCCCGGTCGTGGGCGGGGGGTTGATCGCCCGGATCTTCGCCGAAGCCGGGCTGCCGGCCGGGCTGCTGAACGTGGTGGTGACCGACATCGCCGAGGTGGGCGACGCGCTGCTGGAGCACCCGGTGCCCGCCGTGGTGTCCTTCGCCGGCTCCGACCGGGTCGGCCGCCACGTGGCCGCCGTCGCCGCGAGCCACCTCAAGCGCTCCGTCCTCGAACTCGGCGGCAACAGCGCGCTGGTGGTCCTCGACGACCTCGACGAGGAGGGCCTGGAGTACGCGGTGGACGCCGCGGTGTTCAGCCGGTACGCGTACCAGGGTCAGGTCTGCATGGCGGCCAACCGCATCCTGGTGGACCGACGGGTGCGGGACGCCTTCACCGAGCGGTTCCTGGACCGGGTGCGCGGGCTGCGCACCGGTGACCCCCGGGACCCCGGGGTGCACATCGGCCCGGTGATCAACGACTTCCAGGCGGAGGCCCTCACCAACCTCGTGGAGCAGGCGCTCGCCGAGGGGGCCACCGCGCTGGTGCGCGGCCGCACGGTGGGCAACCTGGTCGAACCCACGGTCCTCACCGACCTGCCCGCCTCCTCCCCGCTGCTGCGCCAGGAGATATTCGGCCCGGTCGCCCTGCTGATCCCCTTCGAGGGCGAGGACGAGGCCGTCGCACTGGTCAACGACACCCCCTACGGGCTCAGCGGAGCGGTGCACACCGCCGACGCCGAGCGCGGGGTGGCCTTCGCCCGACGGGTCGACACGGGGATGTTCCACGTCAACGACAGCACGATCCAGGACGATCCGCTGGTCGCCTACGGCGGTCAGAAGCACTCCGGGCCCGGCCGCTTGGGCGGGGAGGCCACGGTCGAGGCGTTCACCACCTGGAAGTGGATCTCCGTCCAGCGCCAGCGGCACCCGTTCCCGTTCTGAGCACGCACCCGGATCCCATGAGGCCAGGAGCTGACCTATTGCCGACCTAGGGTGCGGAACGTCAGCACGCGGACGGCGCGTGCGGAGTTCCCCGGAAGGCGGCCCCATGGTCACGCACGTCCAGTCCCCGATCCCCGGCGACGAGCGGGCGGAACTGCTCGCCTTCGTCGAGGCCCAGCGCGGTGCGGTCCGGCGCGCGGTCTTCGGACTCGACGAGGACCGGGCCGAGAGCCGGCCGTGCGCCAGCGAACTCTCCCTGGCCGGACTGGTGAAGCACCTCGCCGAGGTCGAGTTGGGCTGGCTGCGGCTGGCCCAGCAGCGGCCCAACGAACGGCACCGGGACGTGGCCGAGTACCGGAAGAGCTTCCACCTGGAGGAGGGCGAGACCCTGGCCGGGGTGCTGGACCTGTGGAGCGGGGTGGCGCGGGAGACCGAGGACTTCGTCCACTCCCTGCCCGACCTCAACGGGACCTTCCCGCTGCCCGAGGCGCCCTGGTTCCCGAAGGACGGCCGGGTGTCGATGCGCTGGCTGCTGGTGCACCTGGTGGAGGAGGTGGCCCGGCACGCGGGGCACGCCGACATCCTCCGCGAGTCCCTGGACGGGCGGACCGCGCTCGATCTGACGGCGCTGGAAGGGGGATACGCTGGTCAAAATTGACCAGCGTGCCCGTGGAGGTGGCGCATGTCGGCGATCCGACTGCTCGTGCTGGGGTCCGTCCGTCAACACGGACGGGCCCACGGCTACCAGGTGCGCAACGACCTGGAGTACTGGGGCGCGCACGAGTGGTCCAACGGCAAGCCCGGCTCGATCTACCACGCCCTGAAGCAGATGGCCAAGCAGGGCCTGCTGCTCGCGCACGAGGTGGCCCCCTCCACGGCCGGCGGCCCGCCCCGGGTCGAGTACGAGGTCACCGAGCGCGGCGACGAGGAGTACCTCGCCCTGCTGCGCGAGGCCCTGACCTCGTACGACCAGAAGCCCGACGTCCTCTCCGCCGCGCTCGGGCTGATGGTCGACCTGCCGCGCGCCGAGGTCGTCGAACTGCTCGGCCGGCGGATCGCGGCCATCGAGCGCTGGCGCGCCTCCGTGCTGGAGTACTACGACCCCGCCCGGGGCCCGGGGCAGTTCCAGCACATCGGGGAGATCATGAACTTCTGGTTGCACTCCGCGGACGGCGGCGCCGAGTGGACCCGCGGGCTCATCGCCCGCATCGAGTCCGGCGCGTACTCCTTCGCCGGGGAGGGCGCGCCCTTCGTGGGGGTGCTCGGCGAGGGCGAGGCCAACCCGTACGCCACCGGGGAGCACCACCCCGGCGACCGTCGCTGACGGCCGCCCGGCCCGGTCAGTGGTGGAAGCCGGTGGCGGCGGCCCGGTCGGAGACCGCGGTGCCGCCCTGCTGCCGCAGCTCCGGCAGCAGCCGCTCCAGGTCCGCCGCGAACAGGGCGGCCAGATCGGCCGAGAAGCCGTTGCGGCAGACCACCCGCAGCACGGCCAGGTCCTCCCGGTGCGCCGGGAAGGTGTACGCCGGCACCAGCCAGCCCCGCTCCCGCAGCCGCCGCGACACGTCGAACACGTCGTAGCCGGTGACCCCCTCCGCCGTGGTGAACGCGAACACCGGCAACTGGTCGCCCCGGGTCAGCAGCCGGAAGTCGCCCATCGCCTCGATCCGTTCGGCCAGCCCCCGGGCCACCGTCCGGGTCGCCTGCTGCACCGCCCGGTACCCGTCCCGGCCCAGCCGCAGGAAGCTGTAGTACTGCGCCACCACCTGCGCCCCCGGCCGGGAGAAGTTCAGCGCGAAGGTGGGCATCTCCCCGCCCAGGTAGTTCACCCGGAACACCAGCTCCTCGGGCAGTTCGGCCGCCGACCGCCACAGCGCCCAGCCCACCCCCGGGTACACCAGCCCGTACTTGTGCCCCGAGGTGTTGATCGACGCCACCCGCGGCAGCCGGAAGTCCCAGACCAGGTCCGGGTCGAGGAAGGGCGCCACCATCGCCCCCGAGGCCCCGTCCACGTGCACCGGCACGTCCAGGCCGGTGTGCGCCTCCAGCGCGTCCAGCGCCGCGCACACCTCGGCCACCGGCTCGTAGGAGCCGTCGAAGGTCGAACCGAGGACCGTGACCACGCCGATGGTGTTCTCGTCGCACAGCTCGGCCGCCGCCTGCGGGTCCAGGTGGTAGCGGTCGCCCTCCATGGGCACCTGCCGCGCCTCCACCTCCCAGAAGGTGCAGAACTTCTCCCAGCACACCTGTACGTTGACGCCCATCACCAGGTTGGGGCGGGCCTCGCGGGAGGGGTAGCGGTCGGCGTTGCGCAGCGCCCAGCGCCGCTTCAGGGCCATCCCGGCCAGCATGCACGCCTCGCTGGACCCGGTGGTCGAGCAGCCCACGGCCGCCTGCGGATCGGGCGCGTGCCACAGGTCGGCGAGCATCGCCACGCACCGCCGCTCCAACTCGGCGGTGCGCGGGTACTCGTCCTTGTCGATCATGTTCTTGTCGCTGCACTCGTCCATCAGCACCCGGGCCTGCGGCTCCATCCAGGTGGTGACGAAGGTGGCCAGGTTCAGCCGGGCGTTGCCGTCCAGCATCAACTCGTCGTGCACCAACTGGTAGGCGGTCACGGGCGGCATCGGCCCGTCGGGCAGCCGGTGCACGGGCGGGGCGTCGACCATGTCGACCAGCGGGTTGGCGTCCCCGTAGAAGGGGTTCACCGACAGGCCGCGCCCGGCGGACCCGTCGGCACCTCGGTGCAGCGACACGTGCGCCTCCGGCGGTGGTGGGGGGACCGCGGGCGCGGGGCGGGGCCGCGGGGGCCACGCCGAGGGGCCCACGGCCCACCGTAGGCCGGGCTTGCACCTCACGCGACGTGAGGAGGCACCGTGGGGGACGGACGAGGGAACGGGAGGAGGCCGACGTGGCCACGCACCACTCCGTGGGACAGGTCGCCGCGTACGCCGGGGTCACGGTGCGCACCCTGCACCACTACGACGGGATCGGCTTGCTGTCCCCGGGCGGACGCAGCGCGGCCGGGCACCGCCGCTACGACGCGGCGGACCTGGACCGGCTGCAACAGATCCTCTTCTACCGGGAGCTGGGCTTCCCGCTGGAGGAGATCGCCGTCCTGCTGGACGACCCGACCGCGGATCCGCGCGAGCACCTCGGCCGTCAACACGGCCTGCTCACCGCCCGCATCGAGAGACTGCGGCGGATGGCCGCCGCGGTCGAGACCGCCATGGAGGCGCGCAGCATGGGCATCGAACTGACCCCGCAGGAGAAGTTCGAGGTGTTCGGGGACTTCGACCCCGACACCCACGCACGGGAGGCCGCGGAGCGCTGGGGCGGCACCGACGCCTACCGCGAGTCGCACCGCCGCACCGGCGGCTACACCAAGGAGGACTGGGTCCGGGTCGGCCGGGGCTTCGCCGCGATCCACCGCCGGATGGGGGACCTGCTGGTCCGGGGCGTGCCCGCCGACTCCGAGGCCGCCATGGACGTGGCCGAGGAGCACCGCCGGTTCATCTCCGACAGCTCCTACGCGTGCGGGTACGAGATGCACGCGGCGCTCGGCGAGATGTACGTGGCCGACGCCCGGTTCACCGCCACCTACGAGGCGATCGAACCCGGGCTGGCCCCCTACCTGCGGGACGCGGTGCTGGCCAACGCCGCCCGCCACCTCTGAGCCGTACGGATGACGGCCCCGGCGGCCGTCACCCGTGGGCCCTGGTCGCGGGGCACGCGCAGGGGGCGTGCCCCGCGACCGTGCGCCGGCGTCCGTCAGGGGCGTTCCGTCTCCGCGCACGACCGGCGTGCACGGCGCACCGGGGTTAGAGCGGGCTGATCACGCACGCCGTGCCGTACGCGCAGACCTCGGTGCCGACGTCCGCGGCCTCGGTGACGTCGAAGCGGAACATCAGCACCGCGTTGCCGCCCCGGGCGCGGGTCTGTTCGATGAGCCGCTCCATGGCCTGGTTGCGGGTCTCCACCAGGGTCTTGGTCAACCCCTTCAACTCGCCGCCGATCATGGACTTCAGCCCGGCGCCGATCTGGCTGCCCAGGTGCCGCGAGCGCACGGTGAGGCCGAACACCTCCCCGATCACCCGGTCCACCCGGTAGCCCGGCACGTCGTTCGTCGTGACGACGAGGACCTCCGCATCGGGGTCCAGTCCGCCGCCGTACTCGTCGATGCCCATCCGCGCGCCTTCCGGATCGCCCGTGTCGCCGCCCCGGCGGGGCGGGGCGCACAGACTAGCCCGGGCGGGCGCCGCTCGCACCCCGGGACGGTGTCCGGAAACCGCGGACGCCCGCCCCGCGTTGGTAGCTTGGAGCCCCCGGGACGTGCCCCGGCCCCGTGGCCGTGCGCCGCCCGTCCCACCACCCCCCTCCGACCCCAGGAGTCCGCTACCGTGACGACGCTCGCGCTCGGACCGAGTTGGCTCGACCCCGACTTCCTGCTCAACGAGTTCGGCATCTACGGTCTGCTGATCATCGTCTTCGCCGAGTCGGGCCTCTTCTTCGGCTTCTTCCTCCCGGGCGATTCCCTGCTGTTCACCACGGGGCTGTTGGTGACCACCGGGGCGCTCACCATGGACCTGTGGTTGGTCTGCACGCTGATCTGCATCGCGGCGATCGTCGGCGACCAGGTGGGCTACCTGTTCGGCAAGAAGGTCGGCCCCGCGCTCTTCAACCGGCCGGACTCGCGGTTCTTCAAGCAGGAGAACGTCCTCAAGGCGCACGAGTTCTTCGAGAAGCACGGCCCGAAGTCGCTGGTGCTGGCCCGGTTCGTGCCCATCGTCCGCACCTTCACGCCGATCATCGCCGGCGTGAGCGGGATGCGGTACCGCTCCTTCATCACCTTCAACGTCATCGGCGGCGTCCTGTGGGGCGCCGGGGTGACCCTGCTCGGCGCCTGGCTCGGCCGGCACGGCTGGGTGCGCGACAACGTCGAGATGATGCTGATCGGCATCGTCGCGCTGTCGGTCGTCCCGATCGTCGTGGAGTTCCTGCGCGCCCGCGGCCAGTCCAAGCGGGCCGCCGCCGGGGGCACCCGCCCGGACGACCCCACCGACCCCACCCCCCGGGGCCGGCACGCCAAGCGCTGACCGCCCCGTACGGGCTCAGAAGCCGCGCGTCCGCTTGGCCGCGCGGCGTCGCCCCGCCGAGGCGGCCCCCGGCACCCGCAGGAACAGCCGGGACACCTCCGCCCCCAGGTTCACGCCGATCGCGATGGCGATGGCGAGGGCCGCCGCCTTGGTCAGCGACACCAGCCCCGCGTCCAACTCGTTCTGGGCGATGCCCAGCAGCCCGAAGTAGGTCGCGGAGCCCGGCAGCAGCGGCCCGATCGCGGCCGTGACGTACGGCAGCGCCGAGGCGAACCGGTACCGGGAGAGCAACTGCCCGAAGAGGCCCACCAGCCCCGCCGCGACCGCCGTGGACGCCACCGGGGAGATCCCGCCGGCGTAGTGCAGCGCCCCGTACACCACCCAGGCGACCCCGCCGTTCAGCGTCACCAGGAGCACGGTGGAACGTTCCTGCTGCAACAGCACCGCGAACGCCAGCGTCAGCGTCATGGAGGCGGCGATCTGCCACCCCGGGCGCTCGATCACCAGCAGCGCCGCGTCCGGGTTGAGCTCTGCGCCCAACTGCACCCCGAAGTACAGCACCAGCAGCACGCCGGTCACGATGCCGACGAAGAAGTACATGACCTCCAGCAGCCGGGCCGCCGCCGTGATGTAGAAGCCGGTGAGCCCGTCCTGCACCCCCGCGACCAGCGCCCGCCCCGGCAGCAGCGCGAACAGCCCGCCGGTGATCACCGCCGAGGCCCGCACCTCCGCGTGGGCCAGGGTGAGCGCCACCCCGATCGCGGCGGGCGGCATCGCGGCCACGATGAACTGGTAGAACTCCGGCAGCCCGCGGCCCGCGCAGAGCCAGGCCAGCCGGTCGCCCAGCACCGCGCCCAGCGCCGCCGCCACGAACACCATCAGGTCACCGCCGACCAGCACCGAGGCCGCGCCGGCGAGCACCCCGCTGGCGGCGGTGAGCACCCAGCCGGGGTAGGGGTGCCGGTTGCGGCGGATCTCCGCGAGCCGGCGGTACGCCTCCTCCAGCGACACCGCGTGCTCCGGGTCGCTGATGTCGTCCACCAGCCGGTAGACGGCCGCCAGTCGGGTGTAGTCGGTGCCGCGCCGGCGCACCGTGCGGGAGGCCGTGACGGGGTCGTCCACCAGCGAGGGCTGGTGCGAGATCGACAGCAGGGTGAAGGTGACGTTGGGTTCGCAGCGGTCGAGCCCGTAGGCGCGGCACACGGCGAACATCGCCGCCTCCACGTCCTCGGCGCCCTCGCCCCCGGCGAGCAGCAGCTCGCCGATCCGCAGGGTCAGGTCCAGCACCCGGGGCACCGCGGGCCCGCTGTCGTCCTCGTGCCGCTGCACGGCCTCGGGCGCCGGCCGCTCGGTGACCGGCATCCGCAGCATGGTCCGCATCCGGTCCTGCCACGGCGCCTCGTCGAGCCGGACCAGCGGCACCCCGGACGGCGGGGTGAAGGCCGGCGGGGCGCTGCGCGCGCGGTACGTGCGCGGGGTGCTGAAGGCGGAGCCCTCCGGCTCCGCCGGCTCGGCGTCGACCGGCTCGGGGACCCCCGCGGGCACCGCGAACTCGGACGTGGTCTGGGACTCGTCCTCCACCGGCCCGGAGAGCGGCGCGATGCCGGACGGCGGGGTGAAGGCGCTGCGCGCCTCGTCGGCGTCCGGTGTGAGGTCCGCGCCGGGGTCGGCCGGGCCGTGCACCGCGTTCCGGGACTCACGGGCGCTCGGCCCGCCCGGATGCTTCCGCTCGCTCACCGCGCCCCTTCTGCCGAACCCTGCCTCCGTGCCCGCTCCCGCCGCGCCACGGCGTCCGGGAGCCGCGCCGTACGGGGGAGCGCGTACCCCCGACCGGCTCCGTCAAGGCCCGGCACTTGTGCACCACCGGCACCACCGGACCCGTCCGTACGCTCAGTATGCGCGCCCACACCGAAACGGGCCGTGCGCCCCGGGGTCTCCGGGGTGCACGGCCCGTCGTCGTGCGGGAACGGCCGTCAGTGGCCGCCGCTCTCCTTGAACCGGGCCACGGACCGGTCGATCTCGGCCTCGGCCTCGGCACGGCCCACCCAGTCGGCGCCCTCGACCGACTTGCCGGGCTCCAGGTCCTTGTAGACCTCGAAGAAGTGCTGGATCTCCAGGCGGTCGAACTCGGAGACGTGCTGGATGTCCCGCAGGTGCTCCACGCGCGGGTCGGACGCCGGCACGCACAGCAGCTTGTCGTCGCCGCCCGCCTCGTCCGTCATGCGGAACATGCCGATCGCGCGGCAGCGGATCAGGCAGCCCGGGAAGGTCGGCTCGTCCAGGATGACGAGGGCGTCCAGCGGGTCACCGTCCTCGCCGAGGGTGTTCTCCACGAACCCGTAGTCCGCCGGGTAGCTCGTCGACGTGAACAGTCGACGGTCGAGGCGGATGCGACCGGTCTCGTGGTCCACCTCGTACTTGTTGCGCGAACCCTTCGGAATCTCGATCGTGACGTCGAACTCCACCGGTGGCTCCTCCATGATCAGCACATAATTCTGGTAACACGGTGTCGTCCGCGCCGACCTCCCGAGGGCGGTCCGGCGCGGCCGGCGCCCGGGGGCGGCTACCGCCGTACGGACCCCCGCCCCCGTCCGGTTGGCGGTCGGGGTCCACCGGGAAGTCGTACCCCCGGCAAGACGCAGTGGTTAAGTGTCCCTCACCCAAGTGTGTGATCGCGAAAGGGGCTGGTCGATCGTGCCGGAGCTGCCGGAGCCGACGCCGTCGCCGCGCGCCCGGGCGTTCGTCGAACGCTCCCGGGCGCTGCTCGCCGGACTCCGCACGCTCCGCCCCGTGGACCTCAGGACCTGGCAGGTCACGACGGTCGCCGCGGTGACCGGCCTGGCCCTGGCGACGGGCTCCCTGGCGCTCACCGGCCCCTGGGACGCGTCGGGGCAGCGTACGGTGGAACGGGACCGGGCCGCCGCCCTGCGCACCGAGGGTGGTGCACATCACGAGGCCCCGGGCGGCGGCGCGGGCGCCCGGGCGCCCAAGACCCCGCCGCGCGCCCCCGCAGTGCTCGACGCACTGGGCGGGGCGGGCACCGCGGGGGCCCGGACCCCGCTGCCCGGCGCCGCCGCCCTCGGCAAGCGCCTGGGGCCGCTGCTCGACGGGGCGCCCCCCGGGACCCGCACCGGGGCGGCGGTGGTGGACGCCGCCACCGGCGAACTGCTCTGGGGCAAGGACCCCGGCAAGGCGCTGACCCCCGCCTCCACCACCAAGGTCGCCACCGCGGTGGCCGCGCTGACCGCACCCGGCCCCGACCACCGGATCACCACCCGCACGGTCCTGGAACCCGCCGCCGGCAAGGAACCGGCCCGGGTGGTCCTCGTCGGCGGCGGCGATCCGACCCTCACCGCCCGCGAGGACGCCCGCGGCAACGCCTCCCTGCGCGACCTGGCGCAGGCGACGGCGCGCGCCCTCGCCGACGGAGGCACCCGGGAGGTGCGGCTCGGGTACGACACCTCCCTGTACTCCGGGCCCCCGGTTCACCCCATCGGGCGCAACGACAACATCGCGTCCGTGACCCCCCTGATGGTGGACGAGGGACGCCTGGACGACTCCTCCAGCGGACCCGCACCGCGCAGCGAGGACCCCGCGAAGGACGCAGCCGCCCGCTTCGCCGCCCTGCTCGCCGACCGCGGCCTCGCGGTGAAGGGCGCCGCCGCCCCGGCGAAGGCCGCCGCCGGGGCCCGGGAGCTGGCCGAGGTCGCCTCCCCGCCGGTGTCGGCCCTGGTCGAACGGATGCTGACGCACAGCGACAACGACCTCGCGGAGGCCCTGGTCCGTCAGGTCGCCCTCGCCTCCGGCCAGCCGGCCAGCTTCAAGGGCGGCGAGACCGCGATGCAGCGGCGGCTCGGCGGGCTGGGGGTGCCGCTCGGCGGGGTGCGCTTCGCCGACGGCAGCGGGCTCGACCGGGCCGACCGGCTGGCGCCCGGCACCCTCACCGCACTGCTCGCCGCCGCCTCCCGCCCCGAGGGCGCCGCCCTGCGCCCGGCGCTGACCGGGCTGCCGGTCGCCGGCTTCACCGGCACTCTGAGGAACCGTTACTCCTCCGGGTCCGACGCCGCCGGCACCGGCCTGGTGCGGGCCAAGACCGGCACCCTGACCGGGGTGCACGCGCTCGCCGGCACGGTCGTCGACCGGGACGGCCGGCTGCTCGCCTTCACGTTCCTGAGCGACGGGCCCGCCACCGATCCCGCCGCCGCCCAGTCCCGTCTGGACCGGATGGCCGCCGCCCTGACCGCCTGCGGCTGTGCCTGACCCCGCGCCGGGGGCGTCCCCACGGGGGCACCGGTCCCGTACGGTTGACGCATGACGAGCATCGGTGGTGCGGAGATGGTCGACTGGAACCTCGCGGTGGCGACCGCGACCCGCCTGGTGAGGCCGGGTCCCGAGGTCAGCCGGGACGAGGCGCGGGCGATCGTCGCGGAACTGCGGCGGCACGCCAAGGCGTCGGAGGAACACGTCCGCGCCTACACGCGGATGGTCGACCCGGACGGTGCGACCCCCGCCGGGCCGGAGCACGACACCCCGGTCCTGGTCGTGGACCGGCCGGGCTGGGTCAAGGCGAACGTCGCGGGCTTCCGCGAGATCCTCAAGCCCCTGCTGGAGAAGATGCAGGAGCGCCGCGGCGGACCCGGCAACGCGGTGCTGGGCGCGGTCGGCGGCAAGGTCACCGGCGTGGAACTCGGCATGCTGCTGTCGTTCCTGTCCTCCCGGGTGCTCGGCCAGTACGAGACCTTCGCCCCGGCCACCCGGGACCTGCCCGCCGCCCCCGGCGGGGGCGGGCGGCTCCTGCTGGTCGCGCCCAACATCGTCCACGTGGAGCGCGAGCTGGACGTGGACCCGCGGGACTTCCGGCTCTGGGTCTGCCTCCACGAGGAGACCCACCGCACCCAGTTCACCGCCGTGCCCTGGCTGCGCGACCACCTGGAGGGCGAGATCCAGACCTTCCTGGCGGAGACCGACGTCGACCCGATGACCTTCCTGGAGCGCATCCGGGAGGCCGCGCAGTCGCTCGCCGGAGGACGCCCCGAGGGCGAGGAGGACGACGGCGGTCGCTCCCTGGTGGAACTGGTGCAGACCCCCGCCCAGCGGGAGGTCCTGGGGCGGTTGACGGCGGTGATGTCCCTGCTCGAAGGGCACGCCGACTACGTGATGGACGGGGTCGGCCCCGCGGTGGTGCCCTCGGTCGCGGAGATCCGGGAGAAGTTCCAGCAGCGAAGGGCCCGGGGCGCCTCCCGACTCGACCAGACGCTGCGCAAGCTCCTCGGCCTCGACGCCAAGCTCCGTCAGTACCGCGACGGCGAGCGCTTCGTGCGGGCGGTGGTCGACCAGGTCGGCATGGACGGCTTCAACCGCGCCTGGACCTCCCCGAACACGCTCCCCACCAAGGCCGAGATCGGCAAGCCCGCGGACTGGATCGCACGGGTGCACGGCAAGACGGGGGAATGAGCCGAACGGCCGACGGCAGGACGGCGCCCGCGCAATCACCCGTCCGAGGGACCGTGGGCCCCTGACAGGCGTGCAATGCTCGGGGAACGGCTCGGTTCTGTCACCATCGACGCACTCTGAGTGATCGGGCGGCGCGGCAGCGACCCGCCCGATCGCCTGGGAACCGAAACGGCACCACGCTCACGGGCGGTGCCCCGGGGACCTCCGGGGCGCGTGCCCGACCCCGAACTCCACGAAGGGAACCGGACATGGGTCCCCATCCAGCGGTCGCGGCGATACGCCTGGCGGTCCGCCGCGTCCTCCACGACCTGCTCACCGAACACCACCTGCTCGCCGAAGACGACCGCCCCCCCGCGGTACCCGCGCCCGCCCCCCACGCCGCCGGCGCACCCGCTCCCCGCACTCCCCCCTCGGCGCCGAGCGCCGAGGTTTCCGACGCGTCCCCGCTGGTGCTGGTCGCCTGCTCCGGCGGCGCCGACTCCGTCGCCCTCGCCTCCGCCCTCGCCTTCGAGGCCCCCAAGCTCGGCGTCCGCGCCGGCGGCGTCACCGTCGACCACGGGCTCCAACCCGGCTCCGGGACCCGCGCCGCCGAGGTGGCCGCCCGGCTCGCCGCCCTCGGACTCGACCCGGTCGACGCGGTCACCGTGACCGTGGGGCGCGACGGCGGACCCGAAGCCGCCGCCCGGGACGCCCGCTACGCCGCCCTGGACGCCGCCGCCGAACGCCACGGCGCCGCCGCGGTCCTCCTCGGCCACACCCGCGACGACCAGGCCGAGACCGTGCTGCTGGGCCTCGCCCGCGGCTCCGGCATCCGTTCGCTGTCCGGGATGGCGCCCGTCTCCGGCGCCGGCGGACGCTACCGCCGCCCCTTCCTCCACCTCGACCGGCAGACCGCCCGCACGGCCTGCCTCGCCCAACACCTCCCGGTCTGGGACGACCCGCACAACGCCGACCCGGCCTACACCCGCTCGCGGCTGCGCCACGAGGGCCTGCCCGCACTGGAGAAGGCCCTCGGCAAGGGCGTCGTCGAGGCCCTCGCCCGCACCGCCCAGCTCTCCCGGGACGACGCCGACGCCCTGGACGCCTGGGCCGCGCAGGCCGAGCGGTCGGTACGCGACCCGGCCGGGCTGTTGGAGTGCGCCAAGCTGTACGCGCTGCCGCCCGCGGTGCGCCGCCGGGTGCTGCGCCGCGCGGCCATCGACGCGGGCGCCCCCGCCGGCTCGCTGTTCGCCCGGCACATCGAGGAGGTCGACCGGTTGATCACCGGTTGGCGCGGCCAGGGAGCGATCAATCTCCCCGGCCGGGTCGTGGCCCAGCGCCAGGGTGGCAGACTGGTGATCCGGCAGAGCTGAGTCGGGCCCCGCGGGCCCGGCACCGGCCCGGACGATCGAAAGTGATGCGGGTGGACGCGAAAGACATGGGCACCGACCTCCAGTCGGTGCTCATCACCAAGGAAGAGATCGACGCGAAGCTGGCCGAGCTGGCCGCGAAGATCGACGCGGAGTACGCGGGCAAGGACCTGCTGATCGTCGGCGTCCTGAAGGGCGCCGTGATGGTGATGGCTGACCTGGCGCGGGCGCTGTCCACCCCCCTCACGATGGACTGGATGGCGGTGTCCTCGTACGGCGCGGGCACCCAGTCCTCCGGGGTGGTCCGGATCCTCAAGGACCTCGACACCGACATCAAGGGCAAGCACGTCCTGGTCGTCGAGGACATCATCGACTCCGGACTGACCCTGTCCTGGCTGATCTCCAACCTCGGTTCGCGGGAGCCCGCCTCCCTCAAGGTGTGCACGCTGCTGCGCAAGCCGGAGGCGGCGAAGGTCGCGATCGACGTCGAGTGGGTCGGCTTCGACATCCCCAACGAGTTCGTCGTGGGCTACGGCCTCGACTACGCGGAGAAGTACCGGAACCTGCCGTTCGTGGGTACGCTCGCGCCCCACGTCTACGGCGGCTGAACCGCGCGGCCCGGCCCCCGGCGGGAACCCTCGTGCGGTTCCCGCCGTTGGAGCAAGCGGCGGCGGGATTGCCGCGGGATTGGCACCGGCACGCTGCGGCTCCGGGTGACAATGCTGGGGTACCGTCCGAAGAACAGTCTTTATCAAACTCACTATGGCAGGAGGGACGGGGCGACACCGCTCCGTATGGATGGACGTGAAGCGATACTTCCGTGGGCCCGTGATGTGGATCGTGCTGGCCGTCCTCGCCGTGGTCGTGTTGATGCAGGTCGTCGGCTCGTCCGGCGGCTACAAGACGGTGGACACCGGCCAGGTCATCCAGGCCATCAGCAACAACCAGGTGAAGTCTGCCCAGCTCACCACGGGCAACTCCCAGACCATCAAGATCACGCTGAAGGACGGCCAGAAGGTCGAGGGCGAGACCAAGGTCCAGGCCAGCTACATCGGTGACCAGGGCGCCGACCTCGCCGCCGACCTCCAGGCCAAGTACCAGGACAAGCAGATCCCCGACGGCTACACCGTCTCGCCCTCGAAGGACAACCCCTTCGTCGGCATCCTGCTCTCCCTGCTGCCGTTCGTCCTGATCGTGGTCGTCTTCCTGTTCCTGATGAACCAGATGCAGGGCGGCGGCTCCCGGGTGATGAACTTCGGGAAGTCCAAGGCCAAGCTGATCAGCAAGGACACCCCGAAGACCACCTTCGCCGACGTGGCCGGATCCGACGAGGCCGTCGAGGAACTCCACGAGATCAAGGAGTTCCTCCAGGAGCCGGCGAAGTTCCAGGCCGTGGGCGCCAAGATCCCCAAGGGCGTGCTGCTCTACGGCCCGCCCGGCACGGGCAAGACCCTCCTCGCCCGTGCCGTGGCCGGCGAGGCCGGGGTGCCGTTCTACTCGATCTCGGGTTCCGACTTCGTCGAGATGTTCGTCGGCGTCGGCGCCTCCCGGGTCCGCGACCTCTTCGAGCAGGCCAAGGCGAACGCCCCGGCGATCGTCTTCGTCGACGAGATCGACGCGGTCGGCCGCCACCGCGGCGCCGGCCTCGGCGGCGGTCACGACGAGCGCGAGCAGACCCTCAACCAGCTGCTCGTGGAGATGGACGGCTTCGACGTGAAGGGCGGCGTCATCCTGATCGCCGCCACCAACCGGCCCGACATCCTCGACCCGGCGCTGCTGCGCCCGGGCCGCTTCGACCGGCAGATCGCCGTGGACCGCCCCGACATGCAGGGCCGCCTGGAGATCCTCAAGGTCCACCAGAAGGGCAAGCCCGTCGCCCAGGACGTCGACCTGGCCGCGGTCGCCCGCCGCACCCCCGGCTTCACCGGTGCGGACCTGAGCAACGTCCTCAACGAGGCCGCGCTGCTCACCGCCCGCAGCGACAAGAAGCTGATCGACAACCACATGCTGGACGAGGCCATCGACCGCGTCGTGGCGGGCCCGCAGAAGCGGACCCGGATCATGTCGGACAAGGAGAAGAAGATCACCGCGTACCACGAGGGCGGACACGCCCTGGTCGCGGCGGCCTCCCCCAACTCCGACCCGGTGCACAAGATCACGATCCTCTCGCGGGGCCGCGCCCTGGGCTACACGATGGTCCTCCCCGAGGAGGACAAGTACTCCACCACGCGCAACGAGATGCTCGACCAGCTGGCGTACATGCTGGGCGGGCGCGCGGCGGAGGAGCTGGTCTTCCACGACCCGACCACCGGCGCCGCCAACGACATCGAGAAGGCCACGACCACCGCGCGCGCGATGGTCACGCAGTACGGCATGACCGAGCGGCTCGGCGCGATCAAGTTCGGCGGCGACAACACCGAGCCGTTCCTCGGCCGGGAGATGGCGCACCAGCGCGACTACTCGGAAGAGGTCGCCGCGCTCGTCGACGAAGAGGTCAAGAAGCTCATCGAGAACGCGCACAACGAGGCGTGGGAGATCCTCGTCGAGAACCGTGACGTCCTCGACAACCTGGTCCTCCAGCTGCTGGAGCGGGAGACGCTGGGCAAGGAGGAGATCGCCGAGATCTTCGCCCCCATCGTCAAGCGTCCGGCCCGCCCGGCGTGGACGGGCTCCTCGCGCCGCACCCCCTCGACGCGTCCGCCGGTCCTCTCGCCGAAGGAGCTGTCGTTGACCAACGGCGGCACCCCGACGCTGTCGACCACCAAGGCCGACGCGACCCCGGTCGCCCCGGCCGAGACGCCGACGACCCCGGAGGACGGCCCCGCGCAGGGCTGACCCGCACCGACACGGAGAAGGCCGTGACCGGGCTTCGGCCCCGGTCACGGCCTTCTCCTCGTCCTCGACCGTTGCGTGCGTGCCGCCTTCCCCTGGTTAGGCTGGGGGTGCGCGGCATCTCGGTGTGCCCCGCACGTACACGTCTGTACGGCTGACACGTCTGTACGGCTAAGGAACGAGGCAGACCATGACCGACCCCGTCACACTGGACGGCGAGGGCACGATAGGCGAGTTCGACGCGAAGCGGGCGGAGGCCGCCGTCCGGGAACTGCTCATCGCCGTGGGGGAGGACCCCGACCGCGAGGGGCTGCGGGACACCCCCGCCCGGGTCGCCCGCGCCTACCGGGAGATCCTGGCCGGGTTGTGGCAGGAGCCGGAGGACGTCCTCACCACCACCTTCGACCTCGGGCACGACGAGATGGTCCTGGTGAAGGACATCGAGATCGTGTCCCTGTGCGAGCACCACCTGCTGCCGTTCCACGGGGTGGCCCACATCGGGTACATCCCCGCCGAGTCCGGCAAGATCACCGGACTGTCGAAGCTGGCCCGGCTGGTCGAGGTCTTCGCCCGGCGGCCCCAGGTGCAGGAGCGGCTGACCACGCAGGTCGCCGACTCGCTGGTGCGCATCCTGGACGCCCGGGGCGCGATCGTCGTGGTCGAGGCCGAGCACATGTGCATGTCGGTGCGGGGCATCCGCAAGCCGGGCGCCAAGACGACGACCTCCGCGGTGCGCGGGCAGTTGCGGGACGCCACCACCCGTGCCGAGGCGATGAGCCTGATCCTGGCGCGCTGAGCCCCGGCGCTGCGTGGGCCCGGCCCGGGGGCGAGGGGCTCAGGCCCCGCGGGCCTCGGTGCCGGGCGGATGGGGGGTGTCGTCGTCCTCCGGGAGCTTGCAGACCCGTTCGAGGAAGAGCGCGGCCAGTATCACGGCGATCCCGGCGAGGACCGAGAAGCCGGCGTAGACGGCCTGGTCCCGGCGGGCCGGCACGTCCAGCGAGCCGAGCAGGAAGACCCCCACCCCGCCGTAGACGCCGGCGATCAACGCCGCGACCAGGGCACTGGCCTGGCCGAAGACCAGGGCCCGGGCGGCCATCAGCGGGTCGACGCCCTTGGCGCCCGGCTCCCGGTCCCGCTGGGCGCGCAGCCGCGCCCGCAGCGACAGCGCCGTGGCGCCGAGGACCACCGCGATGACCGCGAGCACGATGGGCGCGGCCAGCGGCACCCCGGGCAGCGTGCCGAGCGAGTCCCACAGACGGGCTCCCGCCCAGGACACCAGGCCGGCCCCCAGGAAGAGGCCGAGCAGGGTCCTGATGCGCAGCTGGTTCACGTCGCCCCTTCGCGTCGGTCGGTCGCGGTCCGGTGTCCTCGGGCCGTGCGCGGTCGTGCCGTTCCGTCTGACCTTAACGACTACTCGGGCAACCGGAGTTCCAGGTCGGGGCGCGGCGTGACCCCGTCGCGGGACACCCCGGCGAGCAGGGCGGCCACCGGACCGCGGCCGGGGACCTCGGCATCGGGATCGACGTCGTGCCAGGGCACCAGGACGAAGGCCCGCTGGTGGGCGCGCGGGTGCGGCAGGGTGAGCTGCGGGTCCTCGGAGACCGTGTCGGCGTGGGCGATCACGTCGACGTCCAGGGTGCGCGGCCCCCAGCGCTCGGTGCGGACCCGGGCGAACGCCTCCTCGACGGCCTGGGCGCGCTCCAGCAGCGAACCGGGCGGCAGGGTGGTCCGCACGAGCACCACGGCGTTGAAGTAGGAGGGCTGGGAGCCGGGCTCGACGCCCCAGGGCGCGGTCTCGTAGACGGGGGAAACGGCCGTCACCCGCAGCCCGGGGGTGTCCTCCAGCGCGTCCACGGCGCCCTGGAGGTTCTCCAACCGGTTGCCCAGGTTGCTGCCGAGGGAGAGCACGGCGCGTCGGGGGTTGCTGAGGGTGGTGTCGGCGGCGTCCACCCGTGCGGTGACCTCGGGGGGCACCGGCTGGACGGTGGGGTCCCCGGTGCTGTCGTCCGGACGGGTCATGCGCGGCTCCGGGTGATGGTGACCGTCACGTCGTCGAACGGGACGGTGATGGGGGCGTCGGGCTTGTGCACGCACACCTCGACCTCCTGCACGGCCTCGTGGGCGAGGCAGGAGGCGGCGATGCGTTCGGCGAGGGTCTCCACGAGGTTGACCGGTTCGCCCTCCACGATGGCGACGACCTCCTCGGCGACGATGCCGTAGTGGACGGTCCTCTCCAGGTCGTCGCCGGCCGCGGCCGGCCGGGTGTCGAGGCCCAGGACCACGTCCACCAGGAAGGTCTGGCCCTCCTCGCGTTCCCGGGGGAACACCCCGTGGTGGCCGCGGGCCTTCAGGCCGCGCAGTGCGACACGATCCACGCCTTCGCTCCTGCCTCGTCGCTGTCTTCGTCGTTCGTCCTGCGTGCGGTTCACGCCCCGATCGAGGCTACCCGGGCCCGTCGCCCTCGATGGGGCGCGGGGGCCGCCGCGCCCCGTCCGGGCGGTCGGCGCAGGTCAGGGTGTTGGGTCCGGGGGTTCCTCGGTCGCGTCGGGGTCGGTCTCGGCGAGGACCGGGGACGCGTGGTGGGACCAGAGCTTCCACCCCTGCGGGGTCTGCCGGAACACGTTGGTGGCCACCACCAGCTGCCCCACCAGCGGCCCCAGCTCGCCGCCGTCCTTCGGGGCGGGCCCACCGCTGAGGATGTTCTCGGTGCAGGTCACCAGTGCCGTTCCCGCGGAGACGGTGACCTGCACGTCGGTGAGGAAGAACTGGATGTACTCGGTGTTCGCCATGATCAGCGCGTAGGAGCGCAGCACTTCGCCGCGGCCGCCCAGCGGGTGCCAGCCCGGGTGCACGCAGGAGACCCGGGGCCCGGTGCCGGGGGGCGTGTCCGGGAGGTCGCGGTCGTCGAGCCAGAGGTCGGACAGGGCGTCGAAGTCGCCGCGCTCGACCGCCTCGTAGTAGGCGGTGTTGGCGCGTTCCACGGCCTCCTGCTCGGGTGTCGTCGGGCCGGGGTCCCCGGGGAGCTCGGGACCGTCGGGGGCGGGGTGGGAGGAAGTCAACGGGCTCCTTCGACGGCACGGGCCACCCGGACGGCGTCCGCGGTGGCGTGCACTTCGTGGACACGGACCGCCCAGGCCCCGTGGTGCGCGGCGAGCGCCGAGACGGCGGCGGTCGCGGCGTCCCGTTCGCGGGCGGGCGGCGGGGCGCCCTCGGGACCGGCGAGGACCCGGCCGAGGAAGCGCTTGCGGGAGGCGGCGACCAGCAGCGGGTGGCCGAGGGAGCGCAGCCGGTCCAGGCGGGCGAGGAGGGCCAGGTCGTGGTCGGCGTCCTTGGAGAAGCCGAGGCCGGGGTCGACCACGATCCGGTCCGGGGCCACGCCGCCGGCCAGCACCGCGTCCACCCGGGCCCGCAGTTCGTCGACGACCTCGGCGACGACGTCGGCGTAGACCCCGCGGACGGCGGGTCCCGCCAGGAAGCCCCGCCAGTGCATCACCACGAAGGGCGCACCGGCGGCGGCGACGACCGGCACCATCGCCGGGTCGGCGAGTCCGCCGCTGACGTCGTTGACCAGGGTGGCGCCGGCGGCCAGCGCCCGCTCGGCGACGGGGGCGCGCATGGTGTCGACGGAGACCACCACCCCCTCGGAGACCAGCCCGCGCACCACGGGGACGACCCGGCGCAGTTCCTCGTCCTCGTCGACCCGCAGGGCGCCCGGGCGGGTGGACTCGCCGCCCACGTCGACCAGGTCGGCGCCCCGGGCGACCAGGTCCAGACCGTGCTTGACCGCGGCGGTGGTGTCGAACCACCGGCCTCCGTCGGAGAAGGAGTCCGGGGTCACGTTGACGACGCCCATGACCGCGCAGCGGTCCCAGTCGGGCAGTCCGGCGACCCGGCCACGGCCTTGGAGGTGGTTCATGCCTCCAGCGTAGGCCCGTACGGGTGGTGGCGTTCCCCCGACCGGGTGGTGTGCACCGGGTGGAACCGCTCAGTCACCGGGCACCGGGTCCGGGGCGGTCGGTCCGCCGGGGGCGCCCGCCGGGCCCGCCCCGGCGGACCGGCGCAGCGCCGTGTGCAGCCCGGCCGGGGTGAGCACCCCGAGGAAGCGCCCGCCCGCCCCGTCGGCCGCGGACCCGGTCGGGGCGCGGACCGCGACCCAGCCCGTGTCGTGCTGGAGCATGGCGGCGAGCGCCTGCCGGAGGGAGGCCCCCAGCGGCACCCAGGCGTCCAGGGGCCGGGCGTGCTCGCCGGCCGTGCCGGTGCGCGCCCGCGCGTGCGCCGCGGACACCCAGCCCCGCGGGGCGCCGTCCGCATCCAGGACGACCGCCCAGGGCGCGTCCACCTCGCGGGGGAGCGCGTCGTCCGTCCGCACCACCGGCGGCCGCTCCAGGTCGCGCTCCTCCACCGCGGTCACGGCCAGCCGCTTCAGCCCCCGGTCGGCGCCCACGAAGTCGGCGACGTACCCGCCGGCCGGGGCGCCCAGCACGGTCGCCGGGGTGTCGAACTGCTCGATGCGGCCCTGCCCGTAGACGGCGATCCGGTCGCCGAGCCGGACGGCCTCCTCGATGTCGTGGGTGACGAACAGCACCGTCTTGCGCACCTCCCGCTGGAGCCGGAGGAACTCCGACTGGAGGCGTTCGCGGACCACCGGGTCGACCGCGCCGAACGGTTCGTCCATCAGCAGCACCGGCGGATCGGCGGCCAGCGCGCGGGCCACCCCCACCCGTTGGCGCTGCCCGCCGGAGAGCTGGTCGGGGTAGCGGGCGCCGTGCACGGCCGGGTCGAGGCCGACCAACTCCAGCAACTCGGCTGCCCGGGCCCGGGCAGCGGCGCGCCGCACGCCCAACAGGTGCGGCACGGTCGCCGTGTTGTCGAGGACGGTGCGGTGCGGGAAGAGGCCCACCTGCTGGATCACGTAGCCGATGCCGCGCCGCAGGGCGACCGGGTCGGCGTCGGCGACGTCCGCGCCGTCCAGCAGGACCCGTCCGGAGGTCGGTTCGACCAGCCGGTTCACCATCTTCATGGTGGTGGTCTTGCCGCAGCCGGACGGGCCGACCAGGGTGACCAGCTCACCCGCCGCGACCTCGAACGACAGGCCGTCGACGGCGCTGGTGCCGTCGGCGTAGCGCTTGCTGACGTTCTCGAACCGGATCAAGGCTCCCCCTACGGGTGCGGGACGGACGGTACGGGTGGGACGGCTGACCGGAGAACGCCGTCGGACGTCGCCGGGCGGGGTGCGTGCCCGCCCGGACGACCGGGTAATCCCAGGTTGACAGACGGGCGTGCGAAGGGGACCGGGTGTGCCCGGCGCGCGCCGGGGGAGAAGCGGGGGACGGGGAGGTGACCGGTGGGCGCGCGCGGCTGTCTGGTGACGAACGACTGGATCTGCGGTGAGTACCTGCGCTCCCGCGCACCGGAGTTGTGGGAGGCGACGCTGCAACACCTGGCGCTCACCGCCGCGTCGGTGACGATCGGCTGCGCCGTCGCCCTGCCGCTGGCCCTGGCGGCCCGCCGTTGGCGGGCGTTGGCCGGCCCGGTCCTCGGGCTCACCACGCTGCTGTACTCGGTGCCCTCGCTGGCGATGTTCTCGCTGCTGCTGCCCCTGTTCGGCCTCTCGGCGGCCCTGGTGGTCACCGGACTGGCGCTGTACTCGCTCACCATCCTGGTCCGCGGCGCGCTGCTGGGCCTGGAGTCGGTGCCCGAGGAGGTCCGGGAGGCGGCCCGGGGCATGGGGTACGGGCCGCTGCGCCGGCTGTGGGAGGTCGAACTCCCGCTGGCGCTGCCCGCGCTGCTCGCCGCCGTCCGGATCGCCACCGTCGCCACGGTGGCGCTCGCCACGGTCGGCGCGATCGTCGGCCACGGCGGCCTCGGCACCCTGATCCTGGACGGCCTCGACACCAGCTTCAGGGCGCAAGTGCTCACCGCCTCGCTGCTGTGCGTCCTGCTGGCGGTCGCCGCGGACCTCCTGCTGCTGGGCCTCGGCCGGCTGCTCACCCCGTGGCGGCGGACCGCCCGCACCACCGGCCGCGGAAGGGCGGTGCGCACGGCGTGAACGCGATCCCCGGGGCGTACGACTGGCTCACCACGGGCGCCAACTGGCAGGGCGAAGGGGGCATCTGGCGCAGACTCCTCGAACACCTCCACCTCAGCGGGGTCAGCCTGCTGGTCAGTTGTGCGATCGCGCTGCCGCTCGCCCTCTGGCTCGGCCACCTCGGCCGGGGCGGGACGCTCGCGGTCAACCTCGCCAACGTCGGCCGCGCGGTGCCCACCCTGGCCGTCCTGGTGCTGCTCACCCTCACCCCGCTGGGCGCCCACGGCGACCTGCCGACCCTGATCGCCCTGGTGCTGTTCGCGGTGCCCCCGCTGCTCACCCAGACCTACACCGGCGTGCGCGGGGTGGACCGGTCGGTGGTGGAGGCGGCCCGGGGCATGGGCATGAGCGGCTGGCAGCTCTTCGCCCGGGTCGAACTGCCGCTCGCCTACCCCGTGGTGGCGGGCGCCGTCCGCTCGGCGGCGGTGCAGGTGGTCGCCACGGCCACGCTCGCGGCCATGGCCGGGGAGGGCGGCCTCGGCCGGATCATCACCGCCGGGTTCAGCCTCCAGGACACCGCCCAGGTCGTCGCCGGCGCCTTCCTGGTCGCGGTGCTGGCCCTGCTGGTGGAGGGCGTGCTGGTGCTCGCCGGCCGGCTGGGGGACCCGATGCGGGGACGGCCGCGCACGGCCCGCTGAGCCGGTGGTGCGCCCCCGGCGGACACGGGGCGTGCGTTGCGAACGGAAAAGAAGTCGGTCCCGCACGCATCAGGGAGAGGGAGACATTCGATGCAGAACGCCCGAGACGGCCGCCCGACCGCGGACACCCCCGCGGAGCCCGGCCCCCCGGGGGCCGCGACACCCCCCGTCACCCGGCGGACGCACCGTCGAACACCGCGCGGAGCAGCACGGACCGTGCTCGCCGCGCTGTCCGTGGCGGCCCTGACCGCGGGGCTCACCGGCTGCGCGGGCAGCAGCCTGGAGGAGGGCGCGGACGGCGGCGGTGCGGGCGGCGGGAAGCGGGGGTCCCTCGTCGTGGGCTCCGCCGGATTCACCGAGGCGAAGATCCTCGCCCGGCTCTATCAACAGGTGCTCTCCGAGGCCGGATACGCCACCACGGTGAAGACCGTCGAGAACCGCGAGATCTACGCCCCGGCCCTGGAGAAGGGCACCGTCGACGTCGTCCCCGAATACGCCGCGACGCTCGCCGAATTCCTCAACCGCGACGAAAACGGCCCCGACGCGGAGCCCGTGGCGTCCAGTGATGTCGGCGCCACCGTGGCCGAGTTGAAGAAGCTCGCCGAACCGCGCGGTCTGAAGGTACTACCCGCGGGGAAGGCCGTCGACCAGAACGCGTTCGCCGTCAGCGCCGAATTCGCGGAGAAACACGGTCTCACGTCCCTTTCGGATCTCGGCAGGACCGGCGAGAAGGTCACCATCGCCGCCGGCGAGGAATGCGAGGTGCGGACCTTCTGCGCGCCCGGCCTCCGGAAGACGTACGGCATCGACGTCGCCGGGGTCGACCCCAAGGGCGTGGGCACCGTCCAGTCGAAGCAGGCCGTCAAGGACGGCACGGACCAACTGGTCCTGACGACGACCACCGACGCCACCCTCGACGCCTTCGGACTCGTCCTGCTGGCCGACGACAAGAAGCTCCAGAACGCCGACAACGTCCTTCCGGTGGTGAACGCCGACGACGCCGGGGACCCGCGCATAGCCGACGCCCTGGGCGAGTTGACCGCCGTCCTCACCACGGAGGATCTCGTGGAACTCAACCGCCGGGTCGACGTCGAGCGGCGCAAGGAGGCGGATGTGGCGAAGGCGTATCTGGAGTCGAAGGGACTCGTGAAGAAGTAAAGCGCGGGCCCCGAGCCGATTTTGTGCGGGCGGGTCGGCAACATTGACCCGTGCGCGGTAAGTTTCTCGCTATGCCACGTGGACGCCACCGCCATTCGCCGCCCCTGCACCGGCTGCTCCCGCCCACGGTGATCGCCGGAGCTTCCGTTCTCTGCGCCTCGGGCGCCTGGTTCATCTCCGAAACCGCGCTATTGCGGGGGCTCGTTGCGGGTGCCGCGGCGGCGGCCGTCGCCGGCTCGGTCGTGATGCGGAACTGGGACCTGTCGGCCGGCCGGCGGGTCGCGGAACTCCGACGGGCCCGCACCCGTGACGAGTGGCGCTTCGAGGAACGCCTCGCCGAGGTCGAGGGCGAGCTGGAGGCGGCCCGCACGGCGCGCGGCAAGCTGGAAATGCGGCTGCGCGCCAAGCGCGCCGAACTCACCGCCCTGCGCGGCGAGCACGCGGCACTGCTGCGCCGGTACGCCAATGCCGAGACGGAACGGGCCAGCGCCCTGGAGGGCCACCGCAAGCTCGCCCGGGAGAGCACCGCGGCCCCGACCGCCGTGCCGCCGAAGGCGGCGCCGGTGGCGACCGTCGAGCTGTACCGGCAGGCCAACGAGGCGTTGAGCGTGCTGGCCCGCCGCAAGGCGGCCCCCGCGGCGGCCCCGGCCGCCGGAACCCCGCCCGAGGCGGCGCCGCCCGCGTCCCCCCGGGCCGCCGCCGGCCCGTCGACGGCGACCCCGTCCCGGGCGACCGTCCCGCCCCAGGCGACGGCCGCCTCCGCGAAGGCGGTGCCCGCCCCGACCGAGGCGGTGCCCGCCCCCGCGAAGGCGGTGGGCGCGGCCCCGACGAAGCCCTCCGCACCGGCTCCCGCCGGCCCGCCGACGAAGGCCACGCCGACGAAGGCTCCGGTGGCGAAGGCCACGCCGGCGAAGGCTCCGGTGGCGAAGGCCACGCCGGCGAAGGCTCCGGTGGCGAAGGCGACGGAACCCCGTCCCGCCGGCGCCGCGCCCACCGCTCCGGCGGCCACGCCGGCGCCCACCGCGGTGCCCGCGCCGGCGCGGGCGACCCCCGCCCCGGCGGTCCCCGCGGACCACGAGCGGGCGCCCGCGGTTCCCGCTCCGGCGTCCCGGGCGGCGGCCGTCGTCCCGCCGCTGCCCCCGCGCCCGCGCCCGGTCACGGGCGGCTTCGACTACTTCGGCAACAAGTCCGCGCCGCCGGCGCGCCCCGCCGCCGAATCGGTGCGCAACGAGGACGTGGCCGATCTCGCCGACGTCGTCGGCGAGGAGGCGCTCGCCCTGCACAAGGCGGCCTCGGAAGCGGAGTTCAAGGCGTCCAGCGAGGCCGAGCGCGGCATCGGCCAGGTCGTGGACCTGACCGCGCACGACGAGACGGAGCCCATCGACCTGCACGGCCTCCGCTCGGCGCTGCGCGCCTGACCGACGTCCCGCCGGCCCGGTCGGACACCCCGTGGACCACGGGGTGTCCGACCGGGCCGGTCCGCGTGCGGCCCCGTCTCCGGTGCGTCGGTGCGAGGGGGCGCCGGCTCAGGGACGCACCGGGACGTCGAACGGAAGCGGGCGCCGGAACACCACCATGGGACGGCCGGGGCCCCCGTGGTCCTCGACGGTGGTCGCCGCGAAGCCGAGGCGGCGGTGGAACGCGATCGAGCCGCTGTTGGCCGGTGAGGTGATCGCCTTCAACCGCCGGGCCCCTCGCTCTCCGGCCGCCCCGGCGAACGCCGTGTAGAGACGGCGCCCCAGACCCGTCCCCCGGGCGTCGTCCCGGACGGCGACGAGGTGCACGTACCCCGTACGGGTGGGAGTGACGAAGCCGAAGAGGAACCCGTGGACGCCGTCCGCGGCCCGGGCCGCCAGACAGGTCCCCTCGAACTCCTGGACGAGCGCCAGCAGGTGCAGGGAGCGGAGGTCGCGCTCCCCCCAGTACCGGTGGTGAGCGGCGAGGACCTCGTGGTAGTCGGCGACGGTGGCCGCCGCGATCTCCGGTCGGGGCACACCGGGAGGATGCCCGCCCCGGTGCCCCGCGACGCGCGGATCAGGTCATCCACCGGTCCGGGGTCGCGGTGCGCCGACCGGTGCGGGACCGTTCGACCTGCGCGGCCCACAGCGCCCGCGCCTCCTCGACGTCCCGCAGCCGGGTGGGCAGGCTCTTGTTGGCGCCGGTCTCCACGTGGACGTCCGCCAGTCCCAGCCGACGCTGCCAGGGGCCCTGGGTGAACCGCACGCTCTGCACCTTCGCGTGCGGCACCAGCGACAGGCTGCGCCGCAGCAGTCCGTGCCGGGTGGCGAACACGGTGTCGGTGGCGGCGAAGCCGTACCCCCGCCACCACAGCGGGACGCACCAGCGGGCTCGCCGCGGCGGACGGGACAGCGCGGCGGGCACGGTCACCCCGGGCAGTATCCGGGCGATCACCTCGACGGCGAGCGCCCGCGGGGCCACCGGCAGCAGCACCGAGTCGGAGGAGCCGGCCACGTCCAGTTCGACGCGCACCCAGTCGCGCCGCCGCCACAGCAGCGGCTCCTCGATCCGGACGGTCTGCACCCGGCCCGGCGGCACCGTCTCGTGCATCCGGTCGAGCAGTCCGTAGTCGATGCGCAGCCCGTCCGGCGACTCGGACAGCGTCCAGTCGTACTCCTTCAGGAACCGGCCCGCCGAACCGTTGAGCGCGATGCCCAGCACCGGCAGCCCCGCCCCGAGCACCGCCCAGGGGCTGTGGGTGACGTTCCACAGGAACACCGCCAGCACCACCGCGCACACCAGCGCGATCCAGGGGCCGCCGCTCAGCAGGACCGCCACGACGAGCTGGCGCGGCGCCACCCGGACCAGTTCCCGGGCCGGGGCCTCGCCGACCGCGGGGGCGCTCTCCGGGGCGAACCCGGCGGCGCGGGCCAGCAGTTCGGCCCGGAGCGCCCGGGCCTCCTCGGCGCCCAGGAAGGCCAGTTCGTCCTTCTCCTTGTCGGCGCCGACGACGTCCAGCTTCAGTTTGGAGACGCCCAGCACGCGGGCCAGGAGCGGCTGGGCCACGTCGACGGCCTGGATGCGGTCCAAGCGGATGTGGGCCGTGCGCTTGAAGAGGAGCCCGGTACGGATGCGCAGTTCGGTGTCGGTGACGGCGAAACGGGTGTACCACCAGCTCAGCACCCCGTAGAGGGCGCCGGTCAGCAGGAGGGCGGCGATGCCGGCGAGGAGGTACCGCAGGTCGAGGGAGGTCATCCGGTCCCGGGCCCCGTCCGGGTCGTGCACCGCCCAGCCGGCGACGGCCGCGATCGGCGCCCAGGCGCGGCGCAGCGGGGTGACCGGGTGCAGCCGTCGTTCCACCGGCTCGGCGGCCAGGACCGCGGGCGCGGTCGGTGCCGGCGGCCTCGCGAGTTCGGGTGCGGTGGGGTCCGGGGTGGTCACAGGCCCGCCGATCGGGCCTCGCCCAGCTCGGTGAGCCGGTCGCGCAGCCGCTCGGCCTCCTCGGGGAGCAGCCCGGGGATGCGGCCGTCGGACGCGGCGGCGGCCGTGTGCAGTTGCACGCTGGCCAGCCCGAAGCGCCGTTCCACCGGCCCGGAGGTGACCTCCACGAGCTGCATCCGCCCGTAGGGGACCGCCGTCTGCTGGTGCCACAGCACGCCCCGGCTGATCAGCAGGTCGTCGGCGCGCTCGGTGTACCGCCAGGAGCGCCAGTTGCGGGCCAGCAGCGGCCAGCCCCACAGCAGCAGGCCCAGCGGCAGCACCGCGAAGGCGGCCCAGCCGGGGCCGACGAACAGCCCGAGCAGCAGGCCGGTGGCCACCGTCAGCGGCACCAGCCACACCACCAGCAGCAGCCGGCGCATCCGCAGCAGCCCCCGGGGCAACCCGGTCCACACCGGTTCGGCCGCCGTGCCCGGAGCGCCGTCCCCGCCGGCACCGCCGTCGCGTCCGGCCCCCGCGTCCGCGGCCCGCCCCGCGTTCCCCGTTTCCATGCGGCCAGCGTACGTAAGGGAGACTGGGTGCATGACACCCATGACGCCCGGGCCCGTGGCGAGCGGTTCGGCGACGGAGACCGTGGTCGGCATCGGCGGCGCCGCGGAGAACACCGACATGGTGCTCAACATCGGCCCCCAGCACCCCTCCACCCACGGGGTGCTGCGGTTGCGGCTGGTGCTGGACGGCGAGCGCATCCGGCAGGCGGAGCCGGTCATCGGCTACATGCACCGCGGTGCGGAGAAGCTGTTCGAGGCGCGCGACTACCGGCAGATCGTCATGCTCGCCAACCGCCACGACTGGCTCTCCGCGTTCTCCAACGAGCTGGGCGTGGTGCTCGCCGTGGAGCGGATGCTCGGCATGGAGGTGCCCGAGCGGGCGGTGTGGCTGCGCACCCTGCTGGCCGAGCTGAACCGGGTGCTGAACCACCTGATGTTCCTCGGCTCCTACCCGCTGGAGCTGGGCGGCATCACCCCGGTGTTCCACGCCTTCCGGGAGCGCGAGGAGCTCCAGACGGTGATGGAGGAGGTCTCCGGCGGTCGGATGCACTACATGTTCAACCGGGTCGGCGGCCTGAAGGAGGACCTGCCGGCGGGGTGGACCGGACGGGCCCGGGAGGCGGTCGCCTCGGTGCGGTCCCGGATGGACGTGTACGACCGGCTGGTGCTCGGCAACGAGATCTTCCGGGGCCGCACCCGGGGGGTGGGCGTGCTCGCGCCGGAGACGGTGCACGCGTACGGGGTGAGCGGTCCGATCGCCCGGGCCTCCGGCGTCGACTTCGACCTGCGGCGCGACGAGCCGTACCTGGCGTACGGGGAACTGGGCGACGTGCTGCGCGTGGTCACCCGCGCGGACGGCGACTGCCTGGCCCGCTTCGAGTGCCTGCTGGAGCAGACGCACAACTCCCTCGACCTGGCCGTCGCCTGTCTGGACCGGCTCGCGGAGCTGCCGCCCGGCCCGGTCAACCAGCGGCTGCCGAAGGTGCTGAAGGCGCCGGAGGGCCACACCTACGCCTGGACCGAGAACCCGCTCGGGGTGAACGGCTACTACCTGGTGTCCAAGGGCGAGAAGACCCCGTACCGGCTGAAGCTGCGCTCGGCCTCGTTCAACAACGTCCAGGTCCTGACCGAGCTGCTGCCCGGGACGCTGGTCGCCGACATGGTGTCCATCCTGGGGTCGCTGTTCTTCGTGGTCGGCGACATCGACAAGTAGGGCCCGCACCGCCCGGTGAGGGCCTCAGTCGGAGAGCGGGTCCTCGATCCCCACCGGCTGGAGCAGCCAGGTGAAGTCGCCGAGCCCGCCGGGCGCGGTCAGTTCGGCGGCCTCGCCGGCGCGGGCCAGGGCGCGCAGGTAGCCGGCGGGATCGCCGGTGGCGAGGGCGAGCGGCGGCCGGCGTCCGCTCACCCCGAGGGCGTGCAGGGCGGCCCGCTGCGCGAGCAGCCGCCCGCCCGGCAGGGCGCAGGCGTCGAGGGCCACGTGCGCGGTGACGTCGCAGCTCCCGTCGGGGACGGGCGGCACCTCGCGGCCCGCCCGGAAGCCGGTGAGCGTGCCGTACGGGGGTCGGGCCGTCCGCGGATGGGCGTAGTCGACGGCGACCGCGAGCCCGGCGGCGAGCGTGGCCGCGGCCGCGGCCCAGGCGGTGTCCCGGGGGCGTCCGATCTCGATGCGGAGCCCGGGGGCGGGCCGGCCGTCCGGGCCGGTGGGCAGCGGCCACCAGCGCTCGGCCCAGGCGGCGTCGGCCGGTGCCGCCGCCGCCAGCGGCCGGCCGAGGGACTCGGTGCCGTCCGGGGCGACCAGCACCTGCCGGACCACCCCGTCCCGATCGGTCTCGGCCACGTCCAACGGGACGTTGTCCAGCCACTCGTTGGCGAACAGCAGGCCCCGCCGGGCGCAGGGCGGCTCGGTGCGCCACTCGATCCGGTGGTCGAGCCCGTCCGGTCGGTCCGCACGTTCCACGGCCACCGCCCGGGTGCGCCCGGCCACCTCGCCGGGCAGTGCCGCGAGTACCCCGGCCACCAGTTCCCCGCGGCCCGCCCCCAGGTCCACGAAGGCCAGCTCCGGGGGGCGCCCCAGCGCCTCGTCGACCCGGCACAGCAGCCCGGCCACCGCCCCGGCGAAGAGCGGCGAGGCGTGCACGGAGGTGCGGAAGTGCCCGGCGGGCCCCTCGGGGCGCCGGTAGAAGCCCCGCGGCCCGTACAGCGCCTCCTCCGTCGCCGCCCGCCAGCCGCGCACCCCCGCGGGCGCGCCCGCGCTCTTCGGAGCTCCCGCGCCGTGCGCCCGCTGCGTCCGGTCCGTCACCTCGTCCTCACGGTTCCTCGTCCGTCCCGTCGTCGGTCACGTCGTCTCACGTCGTCCTCAGGCCGACAGGCTAGGGCCAGCGGGGCCCACCCCGTCGCAGCGGTGGGCCCCGCTGTCGGGACGACCCCCGCTCCTCCGCGCCGACGAGGGGCGGGGCCGGGGACCGGCCGCCGGGACGGCGGGGGCGTCCACCTAGCGGAGTACGCGTGTGCAACGGGGATGGGACCTCCGGTTGACCCCGGCGGGGGGTGCGGCTGCCTACCCTGGGTTACGTGCAGCGTGTCTACGATTTCCTCCGCAGCCACCCGACCGGGGTCGACGTCTTCTGGGCCGTCGTCCTGCTCGGGCTCAACCTGGCGGGACTGATCAGCACGGCGCAGACGCCGCCACCGCCGGACGAGGAAGTGGTCGGTGCCGTCCTCAGCCCGGTGTCCGTGGTGCTGTCGTTGCTGCTGTCACTGGTGATCGCGCTGCGCAGACGGGCCCCGGAGCGGATGCTCGTGCTCGGCGTGGTGATCGGCCTGGCCCAGCTGGCCCTCGACATCCCGCCGATGCTGTCGGACTTCGCCCTACTGGTGATCGTCTACACGGTGGCGGCGGACGGCGTGGGCTGGGCCTCCCGGCTGGCGTTGACGACCGGGCTCGCCGCGGCCCCGCTCTCGCAACTGCGTTGGCCGGACACCGGACAGAGCGCGCTGCGCAACCTGTTCTTCATGCTCTTCCTGACGGTGCCCTTCGCCCTGGCCTGGGTGCTGGGCGACTCCATCCGCACCCGCCGCGCCTACCTGGCCCAGCTGGAGGAGCGCGCCGCCCGGCTGGAGCGGGAACGGGAGGCGCAGGCCAAGGTGGCGGTCGCCGCCGAGCGGGCCCGCATCGCGCGCGAGCTGCACGACGTGGTGGCGCACAACGTCTCCGTCATGGTCGTCCAGGCCGACGGCGCCGCCTACGTGCTGGACGCCGCGCCCGACCAGGCGCGCAAGGCGCTGGAGACCATCTCCGGCACCGGCCGTCAGGCGCTCGCCGAGATGCGTCGGCTGCTCGGGGTGCTGCGCACCGGGGAGCCGGAGGAGGCCGGCGAGTACGTGCCGCAGCCCGACGTGGAGCAGCTCGGCGACCTGGTGGAGCAGTGCCGCACCGCGGGGCTCCCGGTCGACTTCAAGGTCGAGGGCACGCCGCGCCCGCTGCCCAGCGGGGTGGAGCTGACCGCGTACCGCATCGTCCAGGAGGCCCTGACCAACACCCGCAAGCACGGCGGGCCCAACGCGGGGGCGAGCGTGCGGCTCGTCTACTTCGACGACGGCCTCGGCCTGCTGGTGGAGGACGACGGCAAGGGCGCGCCCCAGGAGATGTACCAGGACGGCGGCGCGGACGGCCAGGGGCACGGTCTGATCGGCATGCGGGAGCGGGTCGGCATGGTCGGCGGCACCCTGGACGCCGGCCCCCGCCCGGGCGGGGGCTTCCGGATCAGCGTGCTGCTCCCGCTCAAGCCCGCACACTGAAGGGGTGCACCCGGCCGGCGCCGTCCGCGCCCGGTGCACCGCCCGCCGCAGGATGTCCGCAACAGGAAGGCCGTTCCCCCATGTCCGCGATCAGGGTCATGCTCGTCGACGATCAGGCGTTGCTCCGCACCGGTTTCCGGATGGTGCTCGCCGCCCAGCCGGACATGGAGGTCGTGGCGGAGGCGGGCGACGGGGTGGAGGCGTTGGAGGTGCTGCGCGCCACCTCCGTCGACGTCGTCCTGATGGACGTGCGCATGCCGAAGCTGGACGGCGTGGAGACCACCGGCCGCATCTGCTCCGCCCCCAACCCGCCGAAGGTCCTCATCCTCACCACCTTCGACCTCGACGAGTACGCCTTCTCCGGGCTGAAGGCCGGGGCCTCCGGGTTCATGCTCAAGGACGTGCCCCCGGGCGAGCTGCTGGCCGCGATCCGCGCCGTGCACAGCGGGGACGCGGTGGTCGCCCCGTCCACCACGCGGCGGCTGCTGGACCGGTTCGCGCCGATGCTCCCCGAGACGGGCGCGCAGCCGCAGAACAAGCGGCTGGAGCGGCTCACCGAGCGGGAGCGGGAGGTCATGGTGCTGGTCGCGCAGGGGCTGTCCAACGGCGAGATCGCGGCCCGGCTGGTGCTGTCCGAGGCCACCGTGAAGACCCACGTGGGCCGCATCCTCACCAAGCTCGCCCTGCGCGACCGGGTCCAGGTCGTGGTCCTCGCCTACGAGACGGGTCTGGTCCGGGCCGGCGGCGGCCCGCTCTGACCCGCCGGCGCCGCGCCGCTCAGCGCAGGATGCCCTCCAGGAAGTCGGAGCCCAGCCGCGCCACCACCGTCACGTCCAACTGGTGCAGGACGTAGCGCCCGCGCCGCCGGGTGTGGACCAGGCCGGCCTTCTTCAGCACGGTGAGGTGGCGCGAGACCTCGGGGGCGCTGAGGCCCAGGGCGTGCGCCAGCTCGCCGGTGGTGTACGGGGAGCGGGCGATGTTGCGGCAGAGCCGGAGCCGGACGGGGTGGGCCAGTGCGTCCAAGCGGCGCTCCAGCACCTCGACGGGGGCGGGGGCGGGGAGCGCCCCGGTCGCCACCGGGTACTGGACGACCGGGCGCCAGCCCGGGGCGTGCAGGGCCAGCAGGTGCGGCCAGCCGAAGTGCGAGGGGACGAACACCAGCCCCGGGCCGATGCCCGGGTCCACCGCGGTGGTGGTGCCGTGCGCGAGCTTGTCGAGGGTGATCCGGCGGCCGTCCTCGTCCACCGACAGCGCGGGGGAGACCGCGGTGAGCGCCTCCGGGAGGCCCCGGCGGCGCAGCAGGTCCGTCTTCTGCCGGGCGTCGGTGGCGAGCTGTCCGTGCACCCGGCGCCAGGTGTCGGCGAAGAACGCCTCGTCGCAGTCCTCCAGCAGTCGGCGCATCCAGGAGCGGACGGCCGCCGGGTTGGCCAGCAGCCGCCGGGTGAAGTCGGCCTGGCGCGGGCCCCGGGTGGTGGCCAGGTCCAGTGACTCGGCGGCGCGGGCCGGGTCGGTCAGCGGGGACGGCCGGCCGGCGTCGTAGGAGTGGTTGCAGGTGAACTCCAGCGCGGCGTCCACGAACCGCTCGTCGTCCAGCCGGTCGAGCTGGTCGAGTTCCTCGGCGAGGGTCGGCGCGGGGCGGCCCAGCCGGCCGGTGCGCACCCCCGCGAACGGCATGAACACGTCCGAGAAGGTGGTCCGCCACAGGAAGTCCGCCTCGCACAGGCGGTCGGCGAGGTCCGGTTTGAGGGCGGCGGCGGTGGCGGTGGCCCAGCCGTGCAGCCCCGGGTGGTGACCGGGCTCGGCGAGGGCGTGCAGTGCCATGCCCAGCTCGGCCAGCGGGGACGGGTCGAAGACGATCCGCTCCGGCGGCAGCCCCGCGATGTCGATGTGCACGCTCATGCGCCCATGGTGCACCCGGCCGCCGACACCGCCCGTCCGATTGACGGCCCGCGTCAATCGGCGTGACCGGGCCCGGGGGCCGGAGCAGTCTCGAAGGTGCCGGAGGGGCCGCCGCCCACCGCCGGCACCGCAGCGCGGCGCCGCACGCAGAGCGTCCTGTGCGCGCCGCGGCCCGGGCCCCGGCGGTCCGGGCGGAGGAGAACGGGTGAATGTCATGAGCATTACACAGCAGTACGCCCTGGACCTGTACCGGGCCCGCCGACGCGGCGAGGCCCCGCCGCCGGCGCCCGGCCGGCACGACTGGCGGACCGTCGCCGAACTGCGCGAGTACGGCCGCTTCCACGCCGTCGTCACCGGCCGCCCGGCCCGTCGTCGGTGGCGCGCCGCCCTGTCCCGACTCCTCGCACCCCCGCGCACCCCGTGACCTCCCGGCCGAGCCGGCGCCGCCGGGGTGCACCTCCGTCCCGCACGCCGGAGTCCGAGCCCGCGCGCGACGGACGGGCGCGCCCCGGGTCAGCGCCGTTCGGGCCGCCACCGCGCGACGAAGTCGCCCACCGCGGCCACCACCTCCGCCGCCGTCCACTCCAGCCCGGGCGAGGCCACCGTCACCTCGGTCACCGACACCCCGGGCGGCCCGCCCGGGTGCCACCGCCGGAACAGCGCCGCCCCCGTCTCCTCCGCCTGCCGCACCGCCGCCCCGGTCAGGGCGTCCGCCTCGCCGGTCAGCCACACCTGGAACTGGTGCGTGTGCGGCACCTCGGGGTGCACCCGGGCCCAGGGGACGCCCGCCCGGGCGAAGCCCTCGCGCAGCGCCTGCGCGACCGTCCGGGCGTGGGCCACGTACCCGGGCAGCCGCGGCAGCTCCCGGTCCAGCCCGACCAGCGCCGACAGCGCCGTGGGGAACTGCTGGTACACCTGGCCCCCGTAGCGGTGCCGCCACGCCCGGGCCTCCTCCACCAAGGGCCCCGGCCCGGCCAGCGCCGCGCCCCCCAGGCCGCCCAGCGACTTGTAGAACGACACGTAGACGCTGTCCGCCAGCGCGGCGACCTCCTCCAGCGGGCGCCCGAAGTGCGCCGTGCACTCCCACAGCCGCGCCCCGTCCAGGTGCACCACCGCGTCCCGGGCCCGGGCCGCCTCCACCAGCTCGGTCAGCTCCTCCCAGGACGGCAGCAGGAAGCCCGCGTCCCGGAGCGGCAGTTCGAGCACCAGCGTCCCGAAGGGCTCGTCCAGGTTCCACACCTCGGCCGCGGTCGGCTGACGGCGCTCGGCGGTCGGGTGGACCGTCCGCAGCCCGCTCAGCGCCCCCAGCGCGCCCCGTTCGTGCACCTCGGGGTGGGCCAGCGGGTGCAGGGCCACCACCGGGTTGCCGGTGCGGCTCGCCCAGCAGCGCAGCGCCACCTGCTGGGCCATGGTCCCGGTCGGGAAGAACGCCGCCGCCTCGGTGCCCAGCAACCCCGCCACCCGCCGCTCCAGCGCGGCCACCACCCCGTCGCCGTACGCGTCGACCGGCTCCGTCAGGTCGTACGCCCCGCCCGCCGCCGCACCCAGCCCGGCCAGCGCCTCGGCGAGCGTGGCGTCCGCGGCCGGCCGCGCCAGCACCCGGCGCGCCCCGCGGAACGCCGCCGTCCGCCGGGCCCGCCCGGCCTCCTCCCCGTCGCCCGGGGGCCCCGCCGGGTCCGGGGCGTCCGGGGCGTCCGGGCGGAGCGGGTCGTGCGGGCTGAGGGGCCGGTGCTGGGGCGCGTCCATGGGCCGATCCTGACGCACGCCCGGGGCCGGCGGCGGAGCCGGCCCGGCTCCGGACACGGATGTGCGGCTGCCCACAGCCTGTGGACGGCGCCGGGGCGGACGGACCGATCGCGTTAGCATGACGAGAAATCGTCCGGTACCCCGAGCGGACTGGAACGGAAGGCCGTCGTCGCGTGAACGCACCGCATCCCCCCGACCCCCGGGACCGCCCCGCGCGGCTCACCGTGGGCGTCGTCGGAGCCGGCCGGGTGGGCCCCGTGCTGGCCGCCTCGCTGCACCTCGCCGGGCACCGCCCCGTCGCCGTCTCCGGCGTCTCCGACGCCTCCCGGCGACGCGCCGAGCGGATGCTCCCCGAGGTCCCCGTGGTGAGCCCCGAAGAGGTCCTCGCCCGCGCCGAACTCGTCCTGCTCACCGTCCCCGACGACGTCCTGCCGGGCCTCGTCGAAGGGCTCGCCGACACCGGCGCGGTGCGCCCCGGGCAACTGATCGCGCACACCTCGGGACGGCACGGGGCGAAGGTCCTCGACCCCGCGCTGCGCGCCGGCGCACTCCCGCTCGCCCTGCACCCCGCGATGACCTTCACCGGCACCCCGGTGGACGTCCAGCGGCTGGCCGGCTGCTCCTTCGGGGTCACCGCCCCCGAGGAACTGCGGCTGGCCGCCGAGGCCCTCGTCATCGAGATGGGCGGCGAACCCGAGTGGATCGAGGAGGCGGCCCGCCCGCTCTACCACGCGGCCCTCGCCCTCGGCGCCAACCACCTGGTCACCCTGGTCGCCGAGGCCATGGACCTGTTGCGCACCGCCGGCGTCGCGGCCCCCGACCGGATGCTCGGCCCGCTGCTCGGCGCCGCCCTGGACAACGCCCTGCGCTCCGGGGACGCCGCCCTCACCGGGCCCGTCGCCCGGGGGGACGCCGGCACCGTCGCCGCCCACCTCGCCGAACTGCGCGTCCACGCGCCCGGCGCCGTCCCCGGCTACCTCGCGATGGCCCGCCGCACCGCCGACCGGGCCCTGGACCACGGGCTGCTCCGTCCCGAACTCGCCGAAGACCTGCTCGACGTCCTCGCGGGCGACACGGAGGGCACCACCCCATGACCGCGCACGGCACCACCCCCGCGGGCGTCCGGCTGCTGCACACCGCCGACGCCCTGCGCACCGCCGGCCCCGGCACCACCCGCCGCGCCGTCGTGATGACCATGGGCGCCCTGCACGAGGGCCACGCCACCCTGGTCCGCGCCGCCCGCGAACGGGTCGGCGCCGGCGGCGAGGTGGTCGTCACCGTCTTCGTGAACCCGCTCCAGTTCGGCGCCGGCGAGGACCTCGACCGCTACCCGCGCACCCTGGACGCCGACGTCGAACTCGCCGCCGCGGCCGGCGCCGACACGGTGTTCGCGCCCGGCGCCGACGAGGTGTACCCGGGCGGCGAACCCCAGGTGCGCGTCACCGCCGGCCCGATGGGCGACCGCCTGGAGGGCGCCACCCGGCCCGGCCACTTCGACGGGATGCTCACCGTCGTCGCCAAACTCCTCCACCTCACCCGCCCCGACCTGGCGTTCTTCGGGCAGAAGGACGCCCAGCAACTCGCCCTGGTGCGGCGCATGGCGCGGGACCTCGACTTCGGCGTGGAGGTCGTGGCGGTGCCCACCGTCCGCGAGCCGGACGGCCTCGCCCTCTCCAGCCGCAACCGCTACCTCTCCGCCGTCGAACGCCGCACCGCGCTCGCCCTGTCCCGGGCCCTGTTCGCCGGCCGCGACCGGCACGCCGCCCAACAGGCGCTGCACGCCCGCGCCGCCCTCGCCCCCGGCAACGACACCCGGGCCAGGGCCCTGGACGCGCTCGGCGAGTCCCGGGCCGCGGCCGACGCGCACGCCGTCGCCCACGCGGCGCCCGGCGGCCCGGCCGCCGTCCGGGCCGCCGCCCGCGCCGTGCTCGACGCCGCCGCCCGGCTCACCCCGCCCCTCGACCTCGACTACCTCGCCCTGGTGGACCCGTCCGACTTCACCGAGGTCCCCGACGGCCACACCGGCGAGGCCGTCCTCGCGGTGGCCGCCCGGGTCGGCACCACCCGCCTCATCGACAACCTGCCCCTCACCTTCGGGACCCCCGCGGCCCCCGGTGACCCCCACCACCCGGGAGCCGTCTCGTGACCCGCGCAGCACCGTCCCCGCACACCGGCATCCGCCTGCACGCGCCCGCCCCCGGCTGGGCGCTCGGCGCGGACGTGGTCGTCGTCGGCTCCGGCGTGGCCGGGCTCACCGCCGCCCTGCGCTGCGCCGCCGCCGGCCTGGAGACCGTGGTGGTCACCAAGGCGCGCCTGGACGACGGCTCCACCCGCTGGGCCCAGGGCGGCATCGCCGCCGCCCTCGGCGAGGGCGACACCCCCGGACAACACCTCGACGACACCCTCGTCGCCGGCGCCGGGCTCTGCGCCGAGGACGCGGTGCGGCTGCTGGTCACCGAGGGCCCGGACGCGGTCCGCCGGCTCATCGACAGCGGCGCCCGCTTCGACGAGTCCGCCACCGGCGGGCTGGCCCTGACCCGCGAGGGCGGCCACCACCGCAGCCGGATCGCGCACGCCGGCGGCGACGCCACCGGCGCCGAGATATCCCGCGCCCTGGTCGACGCGGTGCGCGCCCGGGGCATACCCACCGTCGAGAACGCCCTCGTCCTCGACCTGCTCACCGACGACGAGGGGCGCGCCGCCGGCGTCACCCTGCACGTGATGGGGGAGGGCCAGCACGACGGCGTGGGCGCCGTGCACGCCCCGCACGTGGTGCTCGCCACCGGCGGCATGGGCCAGGTGTACGCCGCCACCACCAACCCGGCGGTCTCCACCGGGGACGGGGTCGCCCTGGCGCTGCGCGCCGGCGCCGAGGTCAGCGACCTGGAGTTCGTCCAGTTCCACCCCACCGTGCTCTTCCTCGGCCCGGACGCCGAGGGGCAGCAGCCGCTGGTCTCCGAGGCGGTCCGCGGCGAGGGCGCCCACCTGGTCGACGCCGAGGGGGTGCGGTTCATGGTCGGCCAGCACGAACTCGCCGAACTCGCGCCCCGGGACGTCGTCGCCAAGGGCATCACCCGCCGCATGCGCGAGCGGGGCGCCCTGCACATGTACGTGGACGCCCGGCACTTCGGCGCCGAGATGTGGGAACGCCGTTTCCCCACGATCCTCGCCGCCTGCCGCGCCCACGGCCTGGACCCGGTGACCGAGCCGCTGCCGGTGTCGCCCGCCGCGCACTACGCCTCGGGCGGGGTGCGCACCGACGCGGACGGCCGCACCACCGTGCCCGGCCTGTACGCCTGCGGGGAGGTCGCCTGCACCGGCGTGCACGGCGCCAACCGACTGGCCTCCAACTCGCTGCTGGAAGGGCTCGTCTACGCGGAGCGGATCGCCGCCGCCGTGGTGCGCGCCGGGAGCGGGACCCGCCGCCCGCCGCAGCCGGTGGCCCGGCCCGCGGCCCCCGCGCACCCGCTGCTGGCCCCGGAGGACCGTTTCCGCGTCCAGCGGATCATGACCGAGGGCGCCGGGGTGCTCCGCTCCGCCGACTCCCTGGAGCGCGCCGCCCGGCAACTCCAGGACCTGCACGCGGCCGCCCGGGACGCCCTGGCCGAGCACGGCAAGACCGCCGAACCCGGGGTGGACAGCTGGGAGACCACCAACCTGCTGTGCGTGGCCCGGGCCCTGGTCGCCGCCGCCCTGCGCCGCGAGGAGACCCGCGGCTGCCACTGGCGCGAGGACCACCCCGCGGCCGACGACGCGCACGGCCGCCGGCACCTGGTGGTGCGGCTCGCCCCCGACCGTTCGCTGACCGTCACCCCCACCGACGGACCCGGCTTCCCGCCCACCGTCGCCGAGCCCCCCGCACCCGCCGCAGGTCCCGGGCCCGGGGCGGTGCGCACCGCCCCGAACGCGTACGCTGGCGCCGCGCCCGCACCGGCAGACGGCTCCCCGCGGGCGCCCCGCGCCGCCGGCGCCGCCGACCCCGCAGCACCCTCGACAGCCGATCCCCAGGAGCCCTGAGCCGTGACCGACACGCCGCCTCCCCCCGTCCCCCTGCTCGCCGACGACCCCGCCGCGGGGTGCGGCGAGGGCTGCGGCTGCGGCGGGGGAGATCCGCACGCGGTCGAGTGCGGTCTCGATCCGGCGCTCGCCGAGCTGCTGGCCGCCGCCGGCCTCGACCCCGTCGAGGTCGAGGACGTCGCGCAGTGGGCCCTCGCGGAGGACCTGGCCGGCGGGGTGGACGTCACCACCGTGGCCACCATCCCCGAGGACGCCGTCGCCACCGCCGACTTCACCGCCCGCGAAGCGGGCACCGTGGCCGGGCTGCGGATCGCCGAAGCGGTGCTCTCCCTGGTGTGCACCGAGGCGTTCGAGGTCGAGCGGCACGTCGAGGACGGCGACCGGGTGGCCGCCGGCCGGCCCCTGCTCAGCGTCACCGCCCGCACCCGGGACCTGCTGACCGGCGAGCGCAGCGCCCTGAACCTGCTGTGCCGGCTCTCCGGCATCGCCACCGCCACCCGCGCCTGGGCGGACGCCCTGGAGGGCACCGGGGCGAAGGTCCGCGACACCCGCAAGACCACCCCCGGGCTGCGGTCGTTGGAGAAGTTCGCGGTCCGCTGCGGCGGCGGCCTCAACCACCGGATGTCCCTCTCCGACGCGGCGCTGGTCAAGGACAACCACGTACTGGCCGCGGGCGGGGTCGCCGAGGCGTTCGCCCGGGTCCGCGAGGCGTTCCCGGACGTGCCGGTGGAGGTCGAGGTGGACACCCTGCACCAGCTGCGCGAGGTGGTCGAGGCGGGCGCCGACCTGATCCTGCTGGACAACTTCACGCCCGTGGAGACCGCCGAGGCCGTCGCCCTGGTCGCGGGCCGGGCGCGGCTGGAGTCCTCCGGCCGGCTCACCCTCGCCAACGCCCGCGCCTACGCGGAGACCGGCGTGGACTACCTCGCCGTGGGCGCGCTCACCCACTCCGCGCCGATCCTCGACATCGGCCTGGACCTACGGGACGCCGCGCCCGGCCCCGACGCCGCCCCCTGACCCCGCGCGGACGCCGCCGGAACGGAGTAGACGCATGCTGCTGACGATCGACGTGGGCAACACCCACACCGTGCTCGGGCTGTTCGACGGGGAGGAGATCGTCGAGCACTGGCGCATCTCCACCGACGCCCGGCGCACCGCCGACGAACTCGCCGTGCTGCTCCAGGGCCTGATGGGCATGCACCCGCTGCTGGGGATGGAGTTGGGCGAGGGCATCGACGGCATCGCCATCTGCTCCACGGTGCCCTCGGTGCTGCACGAGCTGCGCGAGGTCACCCGCCGCTACTACGGCGACGTGCCGGCGGTGCTGGTGGAGCCGGGCATCAAGACCGGGGTGCCGATCCTGATGGACAACCCCAAGGAGGTCGGCGCCGACCGCATCATCAACGCGGTGGCCGCCGTCGACCTGTACGGGGGCCCCGCGATCGTGGTGGACTTCGGCACGGCGACGACCTTCGACGCGGTCTCCGCGCGCGGCGAGTACGCGGGCGGGGTGATCGCCCCGGGCATCGAGATCTCCGTGGAGGCGCTGGGCGTGCGCGGGGCGCAGTTGCGCAAGATCGAGTTGGCCCGGCCGCGCAGCGTGATCGGCAAGAACACCGTGGAGGCCATGCAGTCGGGCATCCTCTACGGCTTCGCCGGGCAGGTCGACGGGGTGGTCACCCGGATGGCGCGGGAGCTGGCCGCCGACCCGGACGAGGTGACGGTGATCGCGACCGGCGGCCTGGCCCCGATGGTGCTGGGCGAGGCGACCGTCATCGACGAGCACGAGCCCTGGCTGACCCTGATCGGGTTGCGCCTGGTCTACGAGCGCAACGTCGCCCGGATGTGAGGGCCGGGCCGTCGACGGCCCGGCCCCACGGGCCACGCCACAGGGACGGCATTCGGTGGGTTTTGTCCGATTAGCGCGTATCGTCACCCCATGCCCACGCCCAACGGAACTTGCGGCGGCATGGCGTTCGGCGCCGAGGAGCTGCGTGTGCTCCGCCGTGCTCTCGCCCTCGTCGTCCACCCCCGTCCCCTCACCGCCGCGGACGTCCGGGACTGCCTCCGGCTCGCCGAATCGGTGGACGAGGCACTGCACGAGGGCGCCCGGCGGCGCGCCTTCCTCGTCGCCGACCTGGACCGCTACCGCAGCGCCCTGCCCGGGACCGCCCGTGGCTACCTGGCCCTCCTGGAGGAGGCGCTGGCGGCCGGGCACCGGCCCGGCCCCGACGACCTCGCCGCGCTGCGCGCCCTGCGCGGCAATCCGACCGCCGCGGCGCTCCTGGACCGCTGCCGGCCCCCCGTCGACCGGGTGGTGCGGGCCCGTCCCGCCGAGCGCGTCCCGGTGCCCGCCGGGTCCGGCGCCCGCGCCGTGGCGGCGTCGCCCCGGCTCCGTCTGACGGCGCTGCCCGGCGGCCTGGTCGCCCCGCGCTCGGGGGGCGAACAGCCGCCCCCCGAGCGCCCCGAACCCGCGCCCCGGGAGCGCCCCGCCGCCCCGCACCGTCCCGTGCCGACCCCCGCCGAGGTGTTCCCGCCCCGCCGGCGGCCCGCCCCGCCCGCCGAGCCCCGGCAGCCGGACGCGCCGGCCCCCGCCCCGCCGGCGGACCCGCCCCAGCAACGGGCGGCCGGATAGCGCTGGATACCCTGGCCCCATGGACTACGTCTCCGCGCTGCTGCCCCCCACGGTGATGGCCGTGTTCTTCACCGCGATCATCGTGACGATCGTGAAGACCCAGGGGGGCGACAAGAAGGCCAAGGAGGACGCCGCGGTCGACTACGCCCTCCGGCAGGCCGAGCAGGCCCGTCAGACCCAGACCCAGAGCCAGTCCCAGCCGCGCGACGCCGGCGCCTGACGCCGCCGCCCGTCCCCCGTGACCCTCCGGGCCGCGGGGGGCGGATGCGCGCCGCCCCTCGGGAAAGCGCCGTTCCGTAGAGCGGTTCGCCACTCTTGGGGCGATTTCTCCATATATGGTGAGATTTGTGCCTCGCCCCTTGGGAGAACTCGAAGACGCGGTCATGACGCGGGTCTGGCAGTGGAACCGCCCGGTGACCGTTCGGGAAGTCCTGGAAGACCTCCAGCAGGAACGCTCGATCGCCTATACGACGGTGATGACCGTTCTGGACAATCTCCATCAGAAGGGCTGGGTGCGCCGCGAAGCGGAAGGCCGGGCCTATCGCTACGAAGCCGTCTCCACCCGCGCCGCGTACGCCGCCGCCCTGATGAACGACGCGTGGTCGCAAAGCGACAACCCGGCCGCCGCCCTCGTCGCCTTCTTCGGCATGATGTCGCCCGAACAACGCGAAGCGCTCAACGACGCCGTGCGCATGGTGCAGGGCCCCGAGAACGCACCACCGCGAAACGAACCCCCGCCCGACACGGGGAACCCGCCGAACGCCGCGCGACCGTCGGATGACGCGAACGGTATCGGGGGCGGGGACGATCCGGGCCGCCCGGCGGCCACCCCGAACGGTCCACCTGCGGGGAATGCCCCGACGAACACCGGGATGTCGCGGGTTCCGGAGGCGAGTCCGCGCAACGAGCCCTCCGAGCACAAGGCGGAGGACGGACGATAGCGTCCGTTCATGCCAGCAGAGCAACCCCACCGGGTACCCGAAGAGCCGGTCGCACCGGCGAATGTTCCGGAAACCGAGTCCTCCGCGCCGGCCGGCCCCACCAGGAAAGCGGTCACCGTCCGCAGGGCCCGCACCAGTGACGTTCCCCAGGTCCGCGCGCTCCTCGACGTCTACGTCAACAAGGGCATCCTGCTGGACAAAGCCACGGTCACGCTTTACGAGGACATCCAGGAGTTCTGGGTCGCGGAACGCGACGACAACGCACAGGTCGTCGCATGCGGAGCACTGCACGTGATGTGGGAAGACCTGGCGGAAGTCCGTACGCTCGCCGTGAACCCCGCCCTCAAGGGCGCCGGCGTCGGCCATCAACTCCTGGAGAAGCTGCTCCAGACCGCGCGTTGGCTCGGTGTTCGACGTGTTTTCTGCCTCACCTTCGAAGTCGACTTCTTCGCGAAGCACGGCTTCGTCGAGATCGGGGAGACTCCCGTGGACTCCGATGTGTACGGCGAGCTGCTGCGTTCCTATGACGAGGGCGTCGCCGAGTTCCTCGGACTCGAACGAGTGAAACCGAACACCCTGGGCAACAGCCGGATGCTTCTGCATCTGTGATCGGCTTGGCCGGCGCATTCCGTTCCCCCGGTGTCCTGGTGCCCTATGTCCGAAACGCGCATGTTTCCGGGCGGTCCGGGGCGGGGTGACGGCAACCAAGGGTTTGTGTTTTGCGGGGAAAGACGGTTTGCTTTCCAACGTACTGCTGTACTGCATATAACAAGGGGCGGCGAAACGGCGGCGGGTGCCGTGGGGCCGACCCGTACGTTATCGATGAAAGGAAAATGCGGTGGCACAGAAGGTTCAGGTCCTTCTTGTCGACGACCTCGACGGTGTCGAGGCCGACGAGACCGTGACGTTCGCGCTGGACGGCAAGACCTACGAGATCGACCTCACGACCGACAACGCCGACAAGCTGCGCGGTCTGCTGGAGCCGTACGTGAAGGGCGGGCGCCGCACCGGCGGCCGTTCCACCGGTGGTCGGGGCAAGGCCCGCGCCACCGCTTCCGGCAGCAGCCAGGACACGGCCCAGATCCGCGCCTGGGCGAAGGAGAACGGCCACAAGGTCAACGACCGGGGCCGCGTCCCGGCCGACGTCCGTCAGGCGTACGAAGACGCCCACCGCTGATCGCGCGCCCGACCCAACCGGACCCGCAGGCACTCCGTGGCCAGCCGGTCCACCAGTCGCACGAGGTCGGGGGCGCCCCCACCGTCCCCGGGCGCACTCCCTCGTGCGCACCGCGCCGCGAGGGGGCGCGGTGCGGGAAGTCCCGTCTCCGCCCCCCGCCCCGGCTCCGGGGGCCGCACCCAGACCGCGGCCCCGGCCGGGTCCGCTCCCGGGCCCGCCCCGTCCGTGCCGACCGGTGACGGGGCCGGCACCGGCGGCCACGGCGCCTCGATCGCGCCGCCCGAGCCGATGACCGCCAGCCCCAGGTCCCCGGCCAGCCCGCCCCACTCCAGCCAGGCCAGCAGTCCCGGCACCTCCTCGGCGGCGCCGGCGGCCACCAGGAACCGGACCCGGTCGCCGCACCGGGTCACCGGACCGGTGCGCTCCGGCCCCGCCAGCACCGCCCGCCCGACGGCGGCCGGCACCTCCAGCACGTCGAAGCGCACCCCGGCCACCAGGAGCACCCCCGTCGTGCCGCCGGCCCCGCGGGCGCCGGGACGGCCCGCGGGAACCGCGGGCCAGCCGAGGACGTTCTCGTACCAATGGCGCACCCCGCCGTCCCCACCGCGTCCGGTGCTCGGACGACCGGGCGGACCGAGGGGACGACGGGGGCGCGGAACGGCGGGGGTCATGACGGAAAGAACACCACGAGCCGGAGAGCGGTTACGCACGGTCGCCGCGGACCGCCCGGAGGGCCCCAGGGCCCGGGCGGGGGATGCACGCCCCCCGCGGCGGCGCGCGCTTGTTCGCCCGTAGCGGAGGCGAGGGGGGTGTCCCGCATGGATCGTCCCAACGCGCGGGTAAGACATCCCTAGTGGGGTGGGGCGACACGCAAGGGCCCGGGAGGCGCACGTTCGCCATCGGCGTAGTGATGGCAAGGGAAACTGCCTGGCCTGCGGGAACATCGTCTCGCACCATCGGGTTGGAGCAGATGTCGGCGTTCGCGGTCAGGAGGCCACGCACGGGTGTCGGCAGTTGGAATGAGCGGTCCCCGCTTGCGGGACTAAGCTGCGGAAGGACAGGGAGGGGACCGACCCCTTTCACTGCCTGACCGCTCTGAGGAGCGATTAACGATGTTCGAGAGGTTCACCGACCGCGCGCGGCGGGTTGTCGTCCTGGCTCAGGAAGAAGCCCGGATGCTCAACCACAACTACATCGGCACTGAGCACATCCTCCTGGGCCTGATCCACGAGGGTGAGGGTGTCGCCGCTAAGGCCCTGGAGAGCCTCGGGATTTCTCTTGAGGCGGTCCGCCAGCAGGTGGAGGAGATCATCGGCCAGGGCCAGCAGGCCCCGTCCGGTCACATCCCGTTCACCCCCCGTGCCAAGAAGGTCCTGGAGCTGTCGCTCCGCGAGGCCCTCCAGCTGGGCCACAACTACATCGGCACCGAGCACATCCTGCTCGGACTGATCCGTGAGGGCGAGGGCGTCGCCGCCCAGGTCCTGGTCAAGCTGGGTGCCGACCTGAACCGGGTGCGGCAGCAGGTCATCCAGCTGCTGTCCGGCTACCAGAACAAGGAGACGGCCACCGCCGGCGGCCCCGCCGAGGGCACCCCGTCCACCTCCCTGGTCCTGGACCAGTTCGGCCGCAACCTGACGCAGGCCGCCCGCGAGTCCAAGCTCGACCCGGTCATCGGGCGCGAGAAGGAGATCGAGCGGGTCATGCAGGTGCTGTCCCGCCGCACCAAGAACAACCCGGTCCTCATCGGCGAGCCCGGCGTCGGCAAGACCGCCGTCGTCGAGGGCCTCGCCCAGGCCATCGTCAAGGGCGAGGTGCCCGAGACCCTCAAGGACAAGCACCTCTACACCCTCGACCTGGGTGCGCTGGTCGCCGGCTCCCGCTACCGCGGTGACTTCGAGGAGCGCCTGAAGAAGGTCCTCAAGGAGATCCGCACCCGCGGCGACATCATCCTCTTCATCGACGAGCTGCACACCCTCGTCGGTGCGGGCGCCGCCGAAGGCGCCATCGACGCGGCCAGCATCCTCAAGCCGATGCTCGCCCGCGGCGAACTCCAGACCATCGGCGCCACCACGCTGGACGAGTACCGCAAGCACCTGGAGAAGGACGCCGCGCTGGAGCGCCGCTTCCAGCCCATCCAGGTCGCCGAGCCCTCGCTCCCGCACACCATCGAGATCCTCAAGGGCCTGCGCGACCGCTACGAGGCGCACCACCGCGTCTCCATCACGGACGAGGCCCTCGTCCAGGCCGCGACGCTGGCCGACCGGTACATCTCGGACCGCTTCCTCCCGGACAAGGCGATCGACCTGATCGACGAGGCCGGCTCCCGGATGCGCATCCGCCGGATGACCGCGCCGCCGGACCTCCGCGAGTTCGACGAGAAGATCGCCGGCGTCCGCCGCGACAAGGAGTCCGCGATCGACTCGCAGGACTTCGAGAAGGCCGCCTCCCTGCGCGACAAGGAGAAGCAGCTCCTCGCCGCCAAGGCCAAGCGGGAGAAGGAGTGGAAGGCCGGCGACATGGACGTCGTCGCCGAGGTCGACGGCGAGCTGATCGCCGAGGTCCTCGCGACCGCCACCGGCATCCCGGTCTTCAAGCTGACCGAGGAGGAGTCCAGCCGTCTGCTGCGGATGGAGGACGAGCTCCACAAGCGCGTCATCGGCCAGAAGGACGCCGTCAAGGCGCTGTCGAAGGCGATCCGCCGCACCCGCGCCGGTCTGAAGGACCCCAAGCGTCCTGGTGGATCGTTCATCTTCGCCGGCCCCTCCGGCGTCGGCAAGACCGAGCTGTCCAAGGCCCTCGCCGAGTTCCTCTTCGGCGACGAGGACGCGCTGATCTCCCTCGACATGTCGGAGTTCAGCGAGAAGCACACGGTGTCGCGGCTCTTCGGTTCGCCCCCCGGATACGTGGGCTACGAGGAGGGCGGCCAGCTGACCGAGAAGGTCCGCCGCAAGCCGTTCTCCGTCGTCCTCTTCGACGAGGTCGAGAAGGCCCACCCGGACATCTTCAACAGCCTGCTCCAGATCCTGGAGGACGGTCGCCTGACCGACTCCCAGGGCCGGGTCGTGGACTTCAAGAACACGGTCATCATCATGACCACCAACCTCGGCACCCGGGACATCTCCAAGGGCTTCAACCTGGGCTTCGCCGCCCAGGGCGACACCAAGACCAACTACGAGCGCATGAAGAACAAGGTCTCGGACGAGCTCAAGCAGCACTTCCGCCCCGAGTTCCTCAACCGCGTCGACGACGTGGTGGTCTTCCCGCAGCTCAGCCAGGACGACATCCTCCAGATCGTCGACCTGATGATCGGCAAGGTGGACGAGCGCCTCAAGGACCGGGACATGGGCATCGAGCTCTCCGCGTCCGCCAAGGAGCTGCTCTCCAAGAAGGGTTACGACCCGGTGCTGGGCGCGCGTCCGCTGCGTCGCACGATCCAGCGCGAGATCGAGGACACGCTCTCCGAGAAGATCCTCTTCGGCGAGCTGCGCCCCGGCCACATCGTGGTCGTCGACACGGAGGGCGAGGGCGACGACATCACCTTCACCTTCCGCGGCGAGGAGAAGACCGCGCTGCCGGACGCCCCGCCGATCGAGCCCGCCACCGGCGGCGGCGCGGGTCCCAACCTCAGCAAGGAGGCGTGAGCGCGCCCCGCTCACACCGTCAAGGGGTCGCCCCCGAGCCGTCCGGCTCGGGGGCGACCCCTTTGTCAGTACTCCACCACTTCCACCGAGTCCGGTAGTGCGTCGCGGCCGTGCAGGACCACCTCGTCCCTGTTGCGGAAGTCGATCTCCAGCCGGGCGAGCCGGGGGAAGTGCACCGGGAGCGCCGACACGTCGACGGAACCGTACGCCTGGCCGTACAGGGTCAGCTCGGTGAGCTCCGGGAGGACGCAGTCCTCGGGCAGGGCGCCGAATTCCAACAGCGTGACCAGGAGTGCCGTCAGCTGCGGTGTCGCGGCGAGCCGATCCCAGTCCGCCGGGGACACCTCGATGCCGAAGGACGACAGGTGCAGCTCCTCCCGACCGCTCAACGCGTCGATGACGTCCCAGGGGATGGCTCCGTCAGCCTGGGTGACGTCCAGGGCCATGCACGTCGGCCGGTGGCGGTCCACGTACGCGGCGACGGCGCGCGGTCCGATGTCCGCGGTCCGCAGCTGAATCCAGGGGCGTCCACCGAGCTCCCCCAGTACGACGAGTTCCGCCTCGCTCTGCGCGGTGAAGAACAGTCCCTCCGGGTCGAGTCGGGCGACGACCTCCTCGGCGTACCGGTGGGTGTCGAAGCGGTGCCAGGACCAGACGAGTTGGGAGCGGAGGTCGAGGGAGGCGGCGTCGGCGTGGCCGGCGAGGTAGGCGATGGCGGCCTCCGAGTCCACGTGGGAGGCGGTGATGATCGCCATCCGTGCGACCTCCTCGTCCGTCTCCCCCGGCGCGGGCAGCAGGTCGAGGACGAGCGGGCCGACCGCGGCGAGTTCCCGGGCCGACACCGAGTCGGGCGGCGGGATCAGGGCGTTGACCCGCTCGGCGATCCGGTCCCGGACCGCGGGGTCGAGCTCGGTGGCCTGCTCCAGGCAGGCGGCGGCCAGCAGGTGGACGCGGGTGCGTTCGCGTCCGGGCGGGGCCGCGTCGCCGGTGGCGAGGAGTCCGTCGAGGATCTCGGCGCGCTCGCGGGGGCGGGCGTGGGCGACGGCCATCCGGATCACGTCCTCCCACTGGTCGTCGGCGGCGTGACCGATCAGCAGGCCGACGTCCCACTCCTCGACGGCCCGTCGGGCGCCCAGGTAGTCCTGGAAGGTGCGGTGCACGAAGGTCACCGCGCCGGGGGAGGGCTCCAGCAACAGCCCGCTGCGGAGCAGCAGGTGGTCGAAGACGGCGCGGGCGTCGCCGAGGGCCGCGGCCTCGGGCACCGCGGGCAGGGCCTCGCCGACGATGGCCTCGGCCCGTTCCCGCACCAGCTCGGTGCGGCCGTTGCGGATGAGCCAGTAGGCGAGGCGCTGGAGCAGTTGGGTCTGGGGCTCCTGCCGTAGCTCCTGGCCCGCGGTGGTCAGGACGTCCCGCTCACGGTCCCGGCGGGACAGCAGCATGGCGAGGGCGGCCTCGTACAACTCCTTGCGGCCGTGCGGGAGGTAGCCGCGGCGGTCCCGGTGCAGGGCGCAGATCAGGGCACACATCAGGGGGTTGGTGGCGAGCCGGCCGAGGTCGGGCTTGCCGGCGACGGCGGTGAGCAACTGCCGTTCGTAGCCGTCGAGGAGGGCGCGGGCGGCGTCGTCGGCGTCGTGGCGGCCCGCCGCGTGCCAGCGCCGGACGAAGGCGGCGACGTCGGCGGGGTTCATGGGGGAGAGGGTGAGTTCGGCGAAGTCGTCGGCGGCGAGCCAGTTCGCCCGGACGGCGGAGGGGCGGGAGGTCACCAGCCAGCGGTTGTCGGGGTAGGCGGTGAGCAGGTCGCCGAGCCAGGCGCGGGTGCGTGCGCGTTCCGCCTCGGGCACCTCGTCGATGCCGTCCACCAGGATCAGCCCGCGGCCGGCGGTGAGTACGTGGTCGGCCCACCCTTCGGGCTGGGCGCCGGAGAGGGGGGAGCCGGCAGCGGTGAGGAAGAGTTCGGGGCCGGGCAGCCGTTCGCCGTGCCGGGTGAGGGTGCGCAGCGGCAGCACGAACGGCACCAGGTCGTGGAGGTGGCCGAGCGGCCCGTCCGGCGCGACCCGGGTGGCGGAGACGGCGAGCCACTGCACCAGCGTGGTCTTGCCGGAGCCGGCGACGCCCCGCAGCAGCACCCGGGAGCGGGTGGCGAGCACTTGGTCCGCGGGGAGCGGGCCGCGGAAGTGCCGGGTGGGGTCGGGGTCCGGTCCGGTCCGGGGCGGCGGGTCGGTCTGCTCGGTGGAGGTGAGGCTGAGGTAGGCCACGTCCAGCGGCCAGGTGCCGGGGGTGGAGGTCAGGTCGATGCCGTAGATGGTGAGCTTGCCGTGCTTGGCGGCGACGTGGTCGCGGTAGCGGCGCTCGAAGGACGCGTGGCGGGCGTCGGGGCGGGGCGCCCGGGTGATCAGCGCGTCCAGTTTGGCGATGATCTCGGCCTGGTCCCGGCTCTGGGTGACCAGGGTGCGGGCCACGAAGGTGGAGCGCTGGGTGAAGAACTGGAGGACGTGCAGGCAGGCCCACTCCAGGGCGGAGGCGAGGAAGAGGGCGGCGTCGGCGGACAGGTGGTGGTCCGGGGCCAGACCGTGTCCTGCCTCGGTGGCCCCGGTGTAGAGGGCGCGGGCCAGTTCGCGGTGGCCGAGCCGCACCGCCTGGACGTCGTCCATGTCGAGGTCGCCGAGGGCGAGCAGGGTGCGGGCGAGGGCGTCGGCCACGGCGGCTTCCTCGTCGGCGGGGAAGGGCCGTTCGCCGGGGGAGTCGACGGCCTCCCGCACCAGGCGGGTGGCGAGCTTGCCCACCTGGGCGTCGGAGAGGGTGCGTCGCTCGCCGCGGAAGGAGACCCAGGCGGAGAGCCGCACCGGGCGTTCGACCAGCCCGGCGCCCGGGGGCGGGGCCGCGAACAGCTTCTTGAGCAGCGGCGCGATCGCGGTGGACGCGAGCCGTGTGCCGAGTACCGACGGGTCCACTCCCGAACTCCCCCTGTGCCGCGCCGGGGCCGGCCGTCCCCGGATCGCTGTGCCGTGGGTCACCTTCCGAGGCCCGAACGGCCGTCGGTGGACCCCCGATCGGCGTTCCCGAAGGTGTCCGGAACGCCCCGACGAGGGTAGCCCGGGTCACATTCCGGGGGTGGTGGATCTTGCTCTCCGGTGACATGGGGCACAGGCGTTCTGCCCGGTACTAGGGGAAATAGTGGAGGGCGTCCGCGGCCGGTCCGCCGGCTCGCCCCCCGCTCGGCCGGCGTGCGCGGGGGCCTCGCCCGGCGGTCGCGTTCCGTGCCCGTGCGGTGACCCAGAGCTGTCTGGGGCGGGGTGCGGCGGGGCGGGAAACCGGTGGGCGGTCGCTTCAAACCCGCCGTTGCGGGCTTTTTCCTCTCCGGGGCGGCTCCGGCGGCGGGGGGTGGGAGGGCGCGTCAAGACCCTTCGGATGTGACGTTTGTGTACGAGTTTGCCTAGTAGTAGGGGGGTTTGAGTCGGTACTGGGTGGTGGGTTACCAATGTGGAGCACCCGGCAGCTACGCCGATGTACTCCGGGTCAGTCGTCGCCCGTCCAGCCGACGCACCCCACGGTCCGTACGCCTCGCTCCCGAGCGCGTCACAGCGGCCCGCGCGGCATCTCGGACGCGGCTCCCCCCAACCCGGAGGTTTCCCGTATGTCTCAGCGCGCCATGTCCCTCAAGTCCGGTTCGTCCCTGCTGCGTGCCCGGACGGTCGCCGTCGTCGCCGGTCTCGGAGTCTCGGCCGCTCTGGGTGCCGGGGTCGCGGCGGCTGCGACCCCCGGCCAGGCCGTCACCGCCGTGCCCAGCACCGTCGCCGAGTCCGTGAAGGTGCAGGCCGCCGCGCAGGCCGCCCAGGCCAAGGCCGCCACCGAGGCCAAGGCCGCGGCTGCCGCCAAGGCGAAGGCCGCCGCCAAGGCGAAGGCGGTCACCGCCAAGCCGGTCGCCGCGCAGAAGTCCACCGGCTGGGTCAAGCCGCTCAGCTCCTACGCGCTCTCCGCGAGCTACGCGCAGGCCGGCGGCATGTGGGCCAGCAAGCACTCCGGCCAGGACTTCGCCGTCCCGACCGGCACCCCGGTCAAGTCGGTCAGCGCCGGCACCGTCGTCAAGGCCGGCCCCAACGGCGGCGGCGACGGCCCCGCCTACGGCAACGCCGTGGTGATCAAGCACGCGGGCGGCAAGTACTCGCAGTACGCGCACTTGTCGAAGGTCAACGTGTCGGTCGGCCAGAAGGTCAACGCCGGCCAGGTGGTCGCGCTGTCCGGCAACACCGGCAACTCCAGCGGCCCGCACCTGCACTTCGAGATCCGCACCACCCCGAACTACGGTTCCGCGATCAACCCGGCCGTGTTCCTCAAGGGCGTCGGCGTCTCCTTCTGACCCGAGCGCCCCGCGCCACCGAGCCCCCGGTCACCGCAGCCCGCGGTCACCGGGGGCTCGGCCGTGCCCGCCCGGCCTCACTCGCCGGGCAACGGCAGCATCGGGAAGCTCCCCGAGCTGGTGGGCGCGTGCTCCGGCAGCCACAGCACCGCCACCGCCCCCTCCACGGGCCCGTCCGGCGAGCCCGGCGGGCGGACGTTGCGGAAGGTCAGCCGGGCACCCAGCACCTGGGCCTGCCCCGCCGCGATGGTCAGCCCGAGGCCGTGTCCGTGCCCCGCGCGATCGCTGCTGCCGGTGCGGAACCGGCTCGGCCCCTCGGCCAGCAGTTCCTCGGGGAAGCCCGGCCCGTGGTCGCGCACCCGCAGCACCCGGCCCTCCACGGTGACCTCCACCGGGGTGCGGCCGTGCTTGGCCGCGTTCGCCAGGAGGTTGCCGAGTATGCGCTCCAGCCGCCGCGGGTCGGTGGTCACCGCCGCCTCGTGGACGACGTCCACCCGGACCTCGCTGTTGCGGGCCGCGACGCGCCGGGACACGAACTCGCCCAGCACGATGTCGTGCAGTTCGGCGCGCTCGGCGGCACTGTCCAGGCGCGCCACCTCCAGCACGTCCTCCACCAGGGTGCGCATCGCCTGCGCCCGGTCCCGGACCAGTTCGCTGGGGCGCCCCGGCGGCAGCAGCTCGGCGGCGGTGAGCAGTCCGGTGACGGGGGTGCGCAGTTCGTGCGCGATGTCCGCGGTCACCCGGCGCTCGGCCTCCAGCCGCTGGCGCAGGGCGTCGGCCATCGCGTCCACCGACCACGCCAGGTCGTCCGTCTCGTCCCGGACCACCCCGCCGATCGCCTCGACCACCCGGACCTCGCTGTTGCCCTGGGCCACCTGGCCCGCCGCCACCGCGGCCTTGCGCAGCCGGCGGGAGAACCGCCCCCCGATCAGCACGCCGAGCGCGCACCCGCCGGACACCACCGCCAGCGAACCGACGAGCAGCGCCCGGTCCAGATCGCCCATGATCGCGGTGCTGCGGTCCTGGAGCGGGGTGTGCATGGACAGCACCCCGCCGTCCTCCAGCGGTACGGCCGCCCAGATGTCGGGCACGCCGTCCGTCTCGGTGACGTAGGTGCCCCGACGCCCTTCGAGCGCCTTGGTCCGCAGCTCGCCCGGCAGGTCCTCGTCGTCGACCGCGGCCCCGAACTGGAGCCGGTCGGTGGCCTCGTAGATCCGCTGCGCGAACTGCACCCGCTCGTCCTGGAGGTCGCGGGCGTTGTCCAACATGGAGACCCGGGCCGCGTTGTGCACGACCAGGCTCAACGCGAGCGCCACGAAGACCCCGACCAGGGTGATCGCCGCGCTCAGCTTCCAGCGCAGCCCGGTGCGGAGGTTCAGGCCGCGCAGCTTTCTCCGCACGGTGCTCAGGCCCGCAGCTTGTAGCCGAAACCGCGCACGGTCTCGATCCGGTCCTGGCCGATCTTGGCCCGCAACCGCTGCACATGGACGTCGACGACCCGGGTGTCACCGCCCCAGCCGTAGTCCCAGACGCGTTCGAGCAGCTTGTCCCTGGACAGCACGGTGCCCGGGGCCGCCGAGAACTCCAGCAGCAGCCGCATCTCGGTCGGGGTCAGCGCCACCGGCCGCCCCCCGCGCAACACATCCATCCCGACCGTGTCGATCTCCAGGTCGCCGAAGGTCAGCACCCCGCCGCCGGCCTGCTGCGCGCCCTCCTGCGCCCCGGCGCCGCCGGCGTGCCCGAAGCGGCGCAGCACCGCCCGGATGCGGGCCACCAGGACCGCCCCGTCGAAGGGTTTGGTGACGTAGTCGTCGGCGCCCGCCTCCAGACCGAGGACGACGTCGATGGAGTCGGCGCGCGCCGACAGCATGATGACCGGGACGGTGGACTCGTCCCGGATGCGCCGGCACAGGCTCACCCCGTCCAGCCCCGGCACCATCACGTCGAGCAGGGCGATGTCGGGGCGGCGCGCCCGGAACGAGTCGAGCCCCGACAGCCCGTCGGGCATCGCGGTCACCACGAAGCCGTTGCGCTCCAGTGCGAGCTGGGTGGCCTCGCGGATGACGTCGTCGTCCTCGACGAAGAGGACGTGGGTCTGCTCTGCCATCCGATCGGTATCCGTCGCTTTCAGTTCCGGGGCGGAGAGGCGGACTCGGTGCCCACCGCCTTGCTGTAGTCGTTGTGGACGCGTCCCTGCTCCACGAAGTCACCGGACTTCCACCGGTACGTGATCACGTCCTCCCCCGAGGGGGCCGCCACCGGATCCTCGTCGGAGTACACCTGCTGGGTGACGACGAGTTCCCTGCGGTCGATCTCCGCGTACACCGGGAAGCCGTCGGACCGGAAGGCGTTCGTGTAGTCATCGCCCTCGGGACGGTACACGTACGTACCGATGCTCACGGCGTCCCCGCACGTCAGGACGTTGACGACGACGTCGTCGCGCCCGCCGTCGGTGAGGTTGCCGTAGATGGCGTCCACCGGGTAGCTGTCCTTGTCCGAGGTGCAGAGCCGCAGCATCTCCTTCACGCCCGCGTCGACGTCGGGGTCGTCCATCAGCAGCCGGACGGCGTCGACCCGCGGCGGGGCGGAGGAGGGGGACGCCGACGGGGTCTCCTCCTCGGTGGAAGCGCTCCCACGGGCGGGCCCCTCGTCGCGGACGCCGGTGCCCTGGGACGTGCAGGAGGCGACGAAGCCGCCGAGCAGACTGAAAACGCCGAGGGCGGCGAGCGCGACCACTGCCGCACCCCCCGCCACCAGCCGACTCGCCACCCGGCCCCCCGCCGCCCCGTCCGCGCGCCCCGGCCCGCCCGGTTCGTCGGGCCCGTCGGGCTCATCGGGCGGAGCGCCACACAGTGCGGCCTCCTCCGGGGGGAACCCCCCGGCGTCCCCGCGCCCCGCCCCGAACCGGCTTCTCAGGCCGCGCAACGCTCCCGCTCCTCACGTTCGAGCGCCCGGGCACCCAGGTCCCGGGCCTCCAACTCCTGACGCAGCCGGGCGAGGGCCCGGTGCAGCGTGCTCTTGACCGTACCGGCCGACATGCCGAGGGCGGCGGCCGTCTCCTCCGTGGACATCTGCTCCCAGTGTCGCAGCACCACGACGCTGCGCTGCTTGGGTGCCAGCACCTTCATCACGTCCATCAACAGGGCCCGGTCCGCGTGCTGTTCGGTATTGTCCTCCACGCTGCACTCGGGGAGCTGCTCGGTGGGCACCTCCTCCAGCTTGCGGGCCCGCCACCACTCCGTCCGAGTGTTGATCATGACGCGACGCAGATAGGCGTCGGCCAGCCGCTTGTCCGCGATCCCGTCCCAGCGGCCGTAGGTGCGCACCAGCGCGGTCTGGAGCAGGTCCTGCGCCTCCACCGGGTCGGGGACCAGTCGGCGGGCGCTGCGCAGCAGGGCGTCCTGCCGGGTACGGACGTACTCCTCGAATTCGAGCACCTCACCGTGCGCCATCCCCGTCGCCTCCGATCCGGCCCCCCGGGCCGCACTGTCTCCCCTGTCGTGCCGTAGCGGCACGAGAAGCAAGTTACGGAGGAGTTGTCACGGCACTGTGCGGGCCAGCACGCGGCGGACGCACGGCTGTCCGTCGGTTGTGTAACAGATGTAGGAAAGCGGTAAGGGTAGCGGCCGGCGAGCGGGGATTCCGCCCCTTTCGGGAGGGTTCGGCGCGCTTCCGCGGGCCGGTTCCGGCGCTCAACACGGGGTCTTCCGTGACGTCCCACCACGGCTTCGACGGCCCTCGTCCCCGGCGGGGACGCCGCCGCCCCCGTCCGAAGGCGCACGGACGGGGGCGGCGGGCGGGGTTCGCGGGCGGGCGGTTCAGACGTGCGGCAGCCGGTACAGGCCGCCCGGCAGCGGCTCCACCAGACCGTCCGCCACCAGTCCGTCGAGCGCGCGGGCCCGCTGCACGGGCTCGTCCCACACCCGGTTCAGCACGGCCTGCGGCACCGGCACGGTGGCCTCCCGCAACACGGCCAGCAGCTTGCCGCGCACCTGCCGGTCGGTGCCCGCGTACGTCTGGCCGCGCCGTGGCGGGCCCTCGTGCTCCGGCTTGCCCGCGAGCTGCCAGGCGCACAAGGAGGCGATCGGACAGCGCTCGCAGCGCTCGTTGCGGGCCGTGCACACCAGCGCACCCAGCTCCATCGACGCCGCCGCCCAACGGGCGGCGGTGCCCTCCTCCTCGGGGAGCAGCGCCCGGGCCAGCTTCCGTTCGGCGGCGGTGGTGGCGTTCGGCGGGTACTGCGAGCCGGTCACCGCCCGGGCCAGCACCCGGCGCACGTTGGTGTCCAGGACGGCGTGCCGCTGCCCGTACGCGAAGGAGGCCACCGCGGCGGCCGTGTACTCGCCGATCCCGGGCAGGGCCAACAACTGGGAGTGCTCGGTCGGCACGTCACCGCCGTGCCGTTCCGCTATGGCCACGGCCGCGCCGTGCAGCCGCAGCGCACGGCGCGGATAGCCGAGCCGCCCCCAGGCGCGGACCGCCTCCCCGGACGGCTCCTTCGCGAGGTCGGCGGGGCGGGGCCAGCGGGCGAGCCACTGCTCGTACACCGGCAGCACCCGGTTGACCGGCGTCTGCTGGAGCATGAACTCGCTGACCATCACGCCCCAGGGGCCCGCCTCGGGGCGGCGCCACGGCAGATCGCGCGCGTGGTCGTCGAACCAGGCGATCACCGGTTCGTGGAGGGCGGGCAGCGCGCGGAGCGGGCCCTCCGGAGAGGTACGGGGGTCGGGGGCGGTACGGGACGTGGACTTCGTCGGCACAGTCATGGCACGTCGATCCTGCCATGCCCACCCGGGCCCGGTGGGGGACGTGCGGCCGAGCGGGGGCGGGTCGGACCGCCCGCCCGGACCGCTCGGCCGCACCGGGGTCTCAGGCGTCCGGGCCGCGGATGCGTCCTCGCAGGGGAGGCGCCGCCCCGGCCGGGGCGGCGGGGAGGCGGACGCGGGTGCGGCCGGGCGGGGCCGGAACCGGCCGGCGCGCGTCTGCGGGAGGTGGACGGGAACGTGCGGGTGGACGGGGTGGACGGGGTGGACGGGCGGGCGCCGGGGCGGTGGCGGACCGGTCCGGGGGAACGGAACGGGGCGGTGGGCCCCTGGGCCGGGCCGCGGGCCGGGGCGGTGCTCTGGACGGGGCTGGCCGTGCCGGTGCTGCTCGCCGCCCCGCTGGGGTTGACCGAGGCGGGCCCCTGGTGGCGGACCGTCCTCTTGCTCGGGGTGCTGGCCGCCGCGACCGCGGCCCGGCGGACCCGACCGGTGACCGCGGTCCTGCTGGTGGCGGGCGGCTGCCTGGCCGTCGCCCCCGCGCTGCTCGCCGTCGAGACCTGCGCCGCGCTGCCCGTGTTCGCCCTGCTCGCCGGGGTGCGGGCGGAACGGGTCGGGCCCGCCCTGGCCGCCTTCGCAGCGGTGCTCGCCGCCGGGCTGGGCAGGAGCGCGGGGTACGGGGCCGACCCGGTCAGCGAGGCGCTGGTGCTGGTCTCCGCGCTGCTGTTGGCCGTGGTGTTCCCCTGGTTGTGCGGACGGCACTGGCGCCAGCGCCGGGCGCTCGCCGAGGCGGGTTGGGCCCGGGCCGCGCACCTGGAGCGGGAACGGCGGATGGTCGCCGAGCGGGCGCGGCTGCGGGAACGGGCGAGGATCGCCCGGGAGGTGCACGATTCGCTGGGGCACGAGTTGAGCCTGATCGCGCTGCGCGCGGGCGCCCTGCAACTCGCCCGCGACCTGCCGGAGCACCACCGGGCGGCCGCCGCGGAGCTGAGGTCCGCCGCCGCCGGGGCCACCGACCGGCTGCGGGCCGTCGTCGGACTGCTGCGCGATCCCGAGGAGCCGGGGGAGGACCCGGCGCCGCTGACCCCGGTGCGGCGGCTCGCCGACCTCCTGGACGAGGCCGGGGCAGTGGCCGTCGACGCACCGGCGGCCGCACCGGAGCCCGCGGCGGACGCGGCGGATTCGGCGGGCTCGGTGGATTCGGTGGAGGAGTTGGTGCGCCGGGCCGCGGCCTCCGGGATGCCGGTGCGCGGGGAGCGCACCGGGCGCGTCGCTCCGGCGCGGGAGGTGGAACGAGCCACCCGGGCCGTGGTGCGGGAAGCACTCACCAATGCGGCCAAGCACGCCCCCGGCGCTCGGGTGACGGTGTGCACGGCGCACGAAGAGTGGGGGAGCACGGTCACCATCACCAATGAAGCGCCCCCCGCGCCCCCGCATCCGGTCGCCGTCCGGCGGATCGCCCGCGGGGCGTCCGCCGCCGGCGGGTGCGGGCTGCCGGGACTGCGCACCCGGGTCGCCGCGCTCGGCGGCACGCTCACCGCGGGTCGCCACGGCGACGGGTTCCGGGTCCGCGCCCACCTCCCGCCGGCTCCCGCTCCGGCCGCCGTCCGCGGACGGCGCCGGCGCGTCCGAGTGCCCGCGGCGCTCGCGGTCGTGGCCGCCGGTGCGCTGTCCGTGGGCGCGGCACTCGGCTGGTACGCGTACACCGGGTCCCGCGCGGTGCTGGAGCCCGCCGCCTACGCCGCCCTGCGGCCCGGCGCCGACCTCGACGCACTCCGTCCGGTCCTGCCGGAACGGACCGTCGCCGACCCCCCGGTGGACCGTGCGCCGCCGCGGCCGGCCGGCGCCGGGGCGTGCCACTACTACCGGGCGGACGGTGAACTCTTCACGATGGTCGCCCACTTCAGGCTCTGCTTCGACCGGAGCGGCACGCTGATCGCCAAGGACCTGGTGCCGGTGGCCCCCACGACGGCGGCCACGGACACCCGACGCACCACCGGAGGGAGCGGTCGATGAGCACACGTCCCAGGGTCCTCCTCGCCGACGACGAGACCATGGTCCGGGCCGGGGTCCGGGCGATCCTGGCCGCCGACGAGGGCATCGAGGTCGTCGCCGAGGCGGCGGACGGCCGGGAAGCGGTGCGGCTGGCGCAGGCACACCGCCCCGACGTGGCGCTGTTGGACGTCCGCATGCCGGTGCTGGACGGGCTGGCCGCCGCCGAGGAGATCGTCCGCACCCTTCCGGGCACCGCCGTGGCCATGCTCACCACCTTCTCCGAGGACGCCTACGTCGCCCGGGCGCTCGGCGGCGGCGCCACCGGCTTCCTGCTGAAGTCCGGCGACCCCTACGAACTGCTGGCCGGGGTGCGGGCGGTGGCGGCCGGGGCGGCGTTCCTGTCGCCGCGGGTCGCCCGGCACGTCATCGACGGCCTCGACGGCGGCCGGCTGGCCCGGGCCACCGAGGCCCGGGCCCGCACCGAACGGCTCACGCCCCGGGAGCGCGAGGTGCTCGCCCTGGTGGGCGCCGGGCTCTCCAACGCCCAGATCGCGGCCCGCCTGCACCTGGTGGAGGGCACCGTGAAGGCGTACGTCAGCTCGGTGCTGGAGCGGCTGTCGGTGCGCAACCGGGTGCAGGCGGCGATCGTGGCCCACGAGGCGGGACTGACGGACCCGGGGTGAGCGGCGCTCAGCGGTGGCGTCCGCCCCGGCCCCGCAGGGACCCCAGCACGCCCGTGGCGGGCCCGGTGCCCAGGCGGAGCACGAGCGGGGCGACGACCGCGCCCAACAGCAGCCCCGCCGCCACGTCGTGCGGGTAGTGCACGCCGACGAAGACCCGGGAGAACGCCAGCAGCAGCGCCAGCGGCACCGTGATCCACACCAGTCCCCGCCGCACCAGGGCCAGGGTCACCGCGGAGGCGCCGGCGATGGTGGCGTGGTTGCTCGGGAACGACCAGTCGCCGCGTTCCGGGCAGGCCACCAGGGACGCCGCGGCACCCGCCACCGTCCGGCACGGCCGGTCCTGGTCGAAGACGGTCTTCAACAACTCGCTGAGCAGGTACGCCACCCCGGTGGCCACCGGGGCCAGCAGGGCCGCGGCCAGCACCCGGTCGGACGCCCGGCGCACCCGCCACGCCGCGGCGGCGAACAGGACCACGAAGACCACGATCCCCGCCTCCGTGCCTATTTCCGCGGTGTGTTGGAGCCAGGAGGGGGAGTCACGGGCGAAGGAGGTGAGGTCGCGGTACCACGCGTCGTCGAAGGAGGTCATGGTCACGGAACGTACGGAGTCGGGGTCCACGGTCACACCCCGCGACCGTCAGGTGGGGCACCTGACGAAAGACGGGGGTCCCGGGACGTTTGACGCCCCGTCTGCTGGAATGATGATCTGGAAAAGTTGCCCCGAGGGCGGCGGGTGGGGCAGGAGAAGCCGCCGATCTCTCGTACAGTTGCCGCCGTGGGATCTCTGCGCAATCCGGTCGGGCCGCTTCCCTCCAGCATCTACTGGCGACGGAGGGCCGTTCTGTTGAGCCTGGCCGCCGTCGCCCTGGTGCTCCTGATCATCTGGTTGGTCAGTTCGAGCGGTGGCGGCGGCGGGGGCACCGGGGACAACGCCAACGGCTCCAGCGACAAGAACCCGGTGGAGGCCATCACCCCCGGGCCCTCCGGCTCAGGTCCCGCGATCAGCGAGAAGCCGGGCGGCCGGGACGAGCCCGGCTCCGGGACCTCCCCGGGCGGATCGGGCGGCCCCGGCAGCACCGACACCGCCTCCACCACGGGCGGCGGCTCCGGCGACGGCTCGGACGGCTCGGGCGGTTCCGACGGGGCGAACGGGGCCGACGGCGAGGGCGCGAACGGGTCCGGCGGCGCCGGCGGTTCGGGCGGCGCGGACTCCGGGCAGCGCGTCCCGGCCGGCTCCGACCTGCCCGACTGCACCGCGTCCGCCGTGCGGCTCTCGCTGAGCAGCGCCGAGAACACCTACGGCCCGGGGAAGAACCCCGAGTTGCGGCTGACCGCGAAGAACACCTCCGACGTCGCCTGCAAGATCGACCTCGGCCCGAAGGCCGCGGTGGTGACGATCACCCAGTCCGAGGGCGACGAGGACGTCTGGGTCTCCGACCACTGCCCCAAGGGCTCGGGCAGCGCCCTGCTGAAGGTGCCCGCGAACGGCTCCGCCACCCACACCCTGGAGTGGAACCGCAAGCGGAGCGCCGCCGACTGCGGCACCCCCCGCGCCGGATCGGCGGCGGCGGACACCTACCTGGTCGAGGCCGAGCTGTCCGGCTTCGCCGTCACCCCGACCTCGTTCGTCCTGCGCCGCGACTGAACCACCCGGCCCGTCGACCGGCGGGCCGGCAAAGGCGCCCGTCCGGCGCGCGCACCCGCCGGACGGCGGGTGCGGAACCGCACCGGAAGCTGGCGGCATCCCGCCAACGGACCCGCCCCGGTCCACGGAGGCGGGGGACCGGCTCCGGGCGGGCCGCGGGGCCCGCCACCGGACGGTCAGACGTAGCGCTCCAGGATCGACGACTCGGCGAGCCGGGACAGGCCCTCCCGCACGCTGCGCGCCCGGGCCTCGCCGACCCCGTCGACGGTCTGGAGGTCGTCCACGCTCGCGGCCAGCAGCTTCTGGAGCCCGCCGAAGTGCTCGACCAACCGGTCGATGATCGCGCCGGGCAGCCGCGGCACCTTCGCCAGCAGCCGGAACCCGCGCGGCGACACCGCCGAATCCAACGCCTCCGGGGAACCGGTGTACCCCAAGGCACGTGCCACCGTGGACAGTTCCAGCAGCTCCGCATGGGTCAGCGCGTCCAGCTCCGACAACGCCTCGTCGACGGTACGGGAGCGCTTCGCGGTCGGCTCGGGCACGTAGTCCCGCACCACCAGCTCCCGCTCCGGCTCCACGCCGGCGATCAACTCGTCCAGTTGCAGGGCGAGGAGGCGTCCGTCGGTGCCCAACTCCACCACGTACTCGGCGATCTCGGTGGCGATCCGGCGGACCATCTCCAGGCGCTGCGCCACCGCACTGACGTCCCGGACCGTCACCAGGTCCTCGATCTCCAACGCGGAGAGGGTGCCGGCGACCTCGTCCAGCCGCAGCTTGTAGCGCTCCAGGGTGGCCAGCGCCTGGTTCGCGCGGGACAGGATCGCCGCCGAGTCCTCCAGGGTGCGGCGCTGACCGTCCACGTACAGCGCGATCAACCGCATCGACTGCGAGACCGACACCACGGGGAAGCCGACCTGCTTGCTCACCCGGTCCGCGGTGCGGTGCCGGGTGCCGGTCTCCTCGGTCGGGATCGTCGGGTCCGGCACCAGCTGGACGCCCGCCCGCAGGATCTTGGTGATGTCCTTGTCGATGACGATGCCGCCGTCCAGCTTGCACAGCTCCCGCAGTCGGGTCGCCGTGAACTCGACGTCCAGCACGAAGCCGCCGGTGCACATCATCTCGACGGTCTTGTCCGAGCCGAGGACGATCAGTCCGCCGGTGTTGCCGCGGAGGATGCGCTCCAGTCCGTCGCGCAGGGCCGTTCCCGGCGCGACCGCACTGAGCGCGGCGCGCATCAGTCCGTCGCCACCGGAGCTCCCGCCGGACTTTCCGGGAGCCGCTGCCCGGTCGTTGGCTGCCACTGCTCTCCTCCGGTCGCGGTTCTGGGGGTGCCCGGTGTTCGTACGGACGGGCGAGACCGGGGCAAAGTCTACCGGCGGTCCTCCGCCTCCTGCGGGGCCTCTCGTCGACGGCCGCGGGGCAGCACCCGCAGGGCGTCCCCTATGTCCGAGACCTCGGTGACCTTCATGCCCGCCGGGACCCTCCCCGGATCGGTTGGTACGAGGGCCTGGGTGAAGCCCAGCCGGTGCGCCTCCGCCAACCGGCGCTGCACCCCCGTCACCCGCCGGACCTCGCCGGCGAGACCCACCTCGCCGATCGCCACCAGGTTCTTCGGCAGCGGGGTGTCACTGGCCGCGCTGGCCAGTGCCAGCGCCACCGCCAGGTCCGCCGCGGGCTCCGACAACCGCACCCCGCCGACCGTCGCCGAGTAGATGTCCCGCTTGCCCAGCGCGCTGATCCGGCCCCGCTGCTCCAGCACGGCCAGCATCATGGACACCCGCGAGGTCTCCAGGCCCGAGGTGGTGCGCCGGGGGGAGGGGATCTGCGAGTCGACGGTGAGCGCCTGCACCTCCGCCACCAGCGGACGCCGCCCCTCCAGGGTGACCGTCAGACAGGTGCCCGGCACCGGCTCGTCGCGCCGGGTCAGGAACAGGCCCGAGGGGTCGGCGAGACCCGTGATGCCCTCGTCGTGCAGCTCGAAGCAACCCACCTCGTCGGTCGTTCCGTACCGGTTCTTCACTCCGCGCACCAGGCGCAGCCGGGCGTGCCGGTCGCCCTCGAAGTGCAGCACCACGTCCACCAGGTGCTCCAGCAGCCGCGGACCCGCGATGGCGCCGTCCTTGGTGACGTGCCCCACCAGCAGGGTGGCCATGCCGCGCTCCTTGGAGGCCCGGATCAGCGCCCCCGCCACCTCCCTGACCTGGGCCATTCCGCCCGGGGCGCCGTCGATCTCCGGGGACGCCACGGTCTGCACCGAGTCCATGATCAGCAGCGACGGCTTCACCGCGTCCAGGTGGCCGAGGACCGCCGAGAGGTCCGTCTCCGCGGCGAGGTAGAGGTGGTCGTCGATCGCCTTGATCCGGTCGGCCCGCAGCCGCACCTGGCTCGCGGACTCCTCGCCGGTGACGTACAGGGTGCGGTGCGCCTCGCTCGCCGACTTGGCCGCCACGTCCAGCAGCAGCGTGGACTTGCCGACGCCCGGTTCCCCGGCCAGCAGCACCACGGCGCCCGGCACCAGACCGCCGCCGAGCACCCGGTCCAGCTCCGGCACGCCGGTGCTGCGGGCGGTCGCCTGCCGGCCGTCGACCTGGCCGATGGGCACCGCGGCGTTGGTGACGCGGCCGGGGGCCGTGGTGCGGACGGCGGGGGCACCGTGCTCCTCGACCGTCCCCCACGCCTGGCACTCCGGGCAGCGGCCGAGCCACTTGGCCGTCTGCCAGCCGCACTCGGTGCAGCGGTAGGAGGGCCGGTCCTTCGCGGTTTTGGTACGGGCAGCCATGCAGGGAACCGTACCGGCGCGCACCGACACCCCCGGACCGCACCGGGCCCGGGCGCGGAACGGCGGGTGTCCCCCTTCGGGGGATCTGTTCACCCGTACGGGTTAAATGCCCCCGAGTCGGCGGTCGGGGTGTGGACCGCCGCCTACGGTCGCACGGTGACGAGTAGCAGGACGGGCCACCCGGCCCGCACCACCGGAACGCCCGGGGCACCCGGATCCGCCCACCGGCGGCCCGCCCCCCGCCCCCCGGTGTGCCACGAGCCGCACCTCGACGGGCTGTTCACCTACTGCCTGTCCCTCCTGTGCGACCACGAGGCGGCGACCGCCGTCCTCGGGGACGTCCTCCACTGGGCCGAACGCCGGAGGGAACGCGCGCCCGTCGCCGCGGCCGAGCACCGGGCCTGGCTGTACGCCCTGGCCCGCTGGGCCTGCTTGCGGCGCCTCGCCGAACTCGACCGGGACGGGGGCGCCGGGACGGGGCTCGCGGTCCGGGTCCTGCGCGGGGTGCGCGCCGGTCGGGCGGCCCGGGCCGGGGCGCGGACGGAGCGCGTGGCGGTGCGGCTCCGCCACGAGCCGGCGCAGAAACGTCAATCCACGGCGGAGGCCCCGCCCGCGCCGGGAGCCCGGGGCGCCCCCGCGCCGGCCCGTGCCCACGGCCGCGAGCTGGCCCTGCTCGCCTGGCCCGAAGCCGCCGGCATCGTCCCCGAACAGCGCGAAGCGCTCGAACTCTCCCTCCGCCACCGGTTGACCGACCCCGAGGTGGCCGCCGTCCTCGGACTGGACCCCGACCGCGCCCGCGACCTGCTGGTCTCCGCCGCCTGCGCGGTGGAACGCAGCCGGGCCGCCCTCGCCGTCGCCCGGTCGGGCGGCTGTGCCGAAGCGGTCCGGATCGCCGGGGGCGAGGCACCGCCCTCCGCCCCGGTGCGCCACGGCGACCTGGTCCGACACGTGGACCACTGTCCGCGCTGCCGTCCCGTCGCGGAGTGCGCCGGCGCGGGGGACTGGCCGGGCACCACCGCGGCGCCGGCGCTGTTGCCCGTGGTGACCGCGCCCCGTGCCGCCCTGGCACACGCCCCCCGCGCGCGGGGCGCCACCCCGCGCTTCGACCGCCGCGGCTTCCCCCGCGGACCCACCGACCCCACCGCCCGCCGGCACCGGCTGCGCGCCCGGGCCGTCACCACCACCGTCGTGGTGACGGTGGTCGCCGCACCCGTCCTCGCCCTGTGGACCGCCTACGGCGAGGACCCGGGCACCACGGACGGCACCCCGGTCAGCGCCAGCCGGGCCCGCCCGGTGGACGGGCTCGTCGAGGACGGGCGGTCCCGGGCCTCCCGCGGGGCCGGAGCCGGGACGCTCGGCGGGACCACCGGGACGTCCGTCGAGGTGATCGCCGCCCCCGGGCGGACCGGCGCGGACCCGGCGGGCCGGCTCCTCGTCGATGCCCGCCCGAGCGGCGACGACGGCCTGGTCTCCCTCACCGCCGCCGAAGGCGCCCCGGTGCGCTGGTCCGCCACCTCGCACGCCCCCTGGCTGCGCCTCTCCTGCACCACCGGCACCCTCACCCCCGCCGGCACGTTCGTACTGCGCGCCCGCTTCACCCCGGGGGCGGCACCCCGGGGTGCCTGGCGGGCCCGGATCTCGGTGGGCGTCCTCGGCGCCACCGGAGTCGACCGGAGCGCCGTGGTGGTGGTGCGGGGACGGGAGCGCCCGCCCGGCCCGCGCCCCGAGGGCTCCGGCGCGCCGGCCGCACCGTCGCACGCCGGCGGCGCCCCGACGCCCGACGTACCGGGCGGACGCGGGGAGGTCCCCGCCGGCCCCGCCGCCACGGACCCCGGCCTGTCCACGGGTCCGGGAGCCCCCGGCCCCCTTCCGTCCGCCGGCCCGGGCGAGGAGCCGGACGGGAGGGACGGCGCCCCCGCCCCGGGCACCCCCCACGAGGACGGCCCGGAGCGCATCGGGGGCGCGCCCGCGCCGGGGCGCGCAGCCGGTTCCGGCGCGCCGAGCACCGCGGACGGTGCGCCGGAGCGCTGACGGGAGCGGGTGCGCCGCACGGGGGACGGCGCACCCGCTCCCCGGACGTCCCCGTACGCCGGGGACTACGCCCGCGGCGGGTCGGCCGGGTGCGGGGCCACCAGGGGCAACTGCGCGGCGAGCCGCGCCTCGCAGAGCTCGACGAGCCGGTCGTACCCGCCCTTGCCCATCAGCTCGGTCAGCTCCGGCCGGTACGTGACGTACACGGGCTCGCCGGCGCCGTGCGCGGAGGTCGCCGAGGTGCACCACCAGTGCAGGTCGTGACCGCCCGGGCCCCAGCCCCGCCGGTCGTACTCGCCGATCGACACCTGGAGGACGCGGGTGTCGTCCGGGCGGTCGATCCACTCGTACGTCCGGCGCACCGGGAGCTGCCAGCAGACGTCCGGCTTGGTCTCCAGGGGCTCCCGGCCCTCCTTGAGGGCGAGGATGTGCAGCGAACAGCCCGCGCCCCCGGCGAACCCGGGACGGTTCTGGAAGATGCACGAGCCCTTCCACCGCCGGGTCTGCCGGGCCGGCCCCTCGCCGTCCTCGTCCTCGTCCCCGTCTTCGGCGTCTTCGGACTCCTGCACCCAACCGCCGCCCTCGGCGACCGGGCGGGTGCCCACGTCGTGGAACTGCCAGATGTCGGGTGTGAGCCTGGCCACGTGCCCGGCGACCCGGGCCTCGTCGTCCTCGTCGGAGAAGTGGGCGCCCAGGGTGCAGCAGCCGTCGGCCGCACGGCCCGCCTCGATGCCCTGGCAGCCGCTGCCGAAGATGCAGCTCCAGCGGGAGGTGAGCCAGGTCAGGTCACAGCGGAAGACCTGTTCCTCGTCGGCCGGGTCGGGGAACTCGACCCAGGCCCGGGCGAAGTCCAGGCCCTTCTCGTCCGGCTCGGCCGTCGTGTTCGACGCAGCCGGAGCCGCGCCCCGCCCGGCCTTCTTGCCCTTGGCGGCGCCCGCGCGGTCCGGGGCGAGCGGACCGGCCGGTTCCGCGCGCTTCGCCTTTTTCGTCTTTGGCACGTCACCAGGGTATGCGGGCGGTCCCGCCCCAGGTGGCCGGCCCGGGGCTCGGGGCGCAGTAGCGTTGGCGTTCATGAGACTTGGTGTCCTGGATGTGGGCTCGAACACGGTTCATCTGCTGGTGATGGACGCGCACCCCGGTGCGCGCCCGCGGCCCGCGCACTCCCACAAGGCGGAGCTGCGGCTCGCCCAGCTCCTGGACGCCCGCGGCGCGATCGACGCGGACGGGGTCGGACGACTGGTCTCCACGGTGCACGACGCCCTCCAGGCGGCCGAGGACAAGGGCGTCGAGGAACTGCTGCCGTTCGCCACCTCGGCGGTGCGGGAGGCGAGCAACGCCGACGAGGTGATCCGCCGGGTGCGGGACGAGACCGGGGTGGAGCTCCAGGTCCTCACCGGCGACGAGGAGGCCCGGCTGACCTTCCTCGCCGCCCGCCGCTGGTTCGGCTGGTCGGCGGGGAAACTGCTGGTCATCGACATCGGAGGCGGCTCCCTCGAAGTCGCGTTCGGCCTGGACGAGGAGCCCGACGCCGCCACCTCCCTGCCGCTGGGCGCCGGCCGGCTCACCGCCGGGTGGCTGCCGGGCGACCCCGTGGACCCGGCAGACGTGCGGACGCTGCGCCGGCACGTGCGGGCGCAGATCGCCCGGACGGTCGGCGAGTTCACCCGCTTCGGGGGCGCCGACCACGCGGTCGCCACCTCGAAGACCTTCAAGCAGCTCGCCCGCATCGCCGGCGCCGCGCGCGGGGCGGACGGCGAGTACGTGCAGCGGGAGCTGCGGCGGAGCGCGCTGGAGGCGTGGGTGCCGAAGCTGGCCGCGATGACCGCGGGGGAGCGGGCCTCCCTGCCCGGGGTCTCCGAGAACCGGGCCGGCCAACTGCTCGCCGGGGCCCTGGTCGCCGAGGCCGCGCTCGACCTGTTCGGGCTGGAGACGGTCGAGATCTGCCCCTGGGCGCTGCGCGAGGGGGTCATCCTGCGCCACCTCGACCACCTGCCCAGCTCCCAGCCGCCGAGCCACCCCACCGCCGAGCTGCCCTGAGGCCCCCACCCCCGCGGCCCGACCGCGCGGGGGCGGGGACGGGGGCGCCGTCCGTGCCCGGTGTGCACGCCGGGCCCCGACCGCCGGCGCGCACACCGCGTGCACGGTCCCCGCGCGCCCCGCGTACGGCCCCGCAACCGCCACGATCAGCGCCGGCGCGCACGCCGGCGTAGGCGACTTCGGGAGCCCCGACGCCGTGGGCCCGACCCCGTACGCTGTGCTCGTGGCAGAACAGAAGGCGCACGCCCCGGAACCGAAGGTCGCCCTGTCGACGGCCTCGGTCTACCCGGAGTCGACGGCGACGGCCTTCCGGATCGCCGCGCGCCTGGGGTACGACGGGGTCGAGGTGATGGTCTGGAACGACCCGGTCAGCCAGGACGTCGAAGCCCTGCGCCGGCTCTCCGACCACTACCGGGTGCCCGTCCTCGCGGTCCACGCACCGTGCCTGCTGATCACCCAGCGGGTGTGGTCCAGCGACCCGTGGACCAAGCTCCAGCGGGCCCGCTCGGCCGCCGAACGGCTCGGCGCCACCACGGTCGTGGTGCACCCGCCCTTCCGCTGGCAGCGCCAGTACGCCCGCGAGTTCGTCCGCGGCATCGGGCGGATGAGCGAGGAGACGGAGGTCCGGTTCGCCGTGGAGAACATGTACCCCTGGCGCTACCGCGACCGCGAGGCCCTCGCCTACGCCCCGGGCTGGGACGTCACCGAGGAGGACTACCCGCACTTCACGCTGGACCTGAGCCACGCCGCGACCTCCCGCTCCGACCCGCTGGCCATGGCCGGGCGGATGGGCGACCGCCTCGGGCACGTGCACTTCGCCGACAGCCTGGGCTCCGCCAAGGACGAGCACCTGGTGCCCGGCCGGGGCGAGCAGCCGTGCGCCGCCCTCCTGGAGCGCCTGGTGCCCGGCGGCTTCGACGGCCACGTGGTCATCGAGGTCAACACCCGGCGGGCGATGTCCGGCGCCGAACGCGAGGCCGACCTCGCCGAAGCCCTCGCCTTCACCCGCCGCCACCTCGCCCCGAGCCCGTCCGGCGCCCGGGAGGCGTTCCGCCCGTGACCTCCGCCACCCCCCGGCGCCGGGGCCGTCCCGCCCGCGGCGGCGCGGACGGCGGCCCGGACACCCGCGCGCGCATCCTGCACGCCGCGCGCGCCGAGTTCGCCGAGCGCGGCTACGACCGGACCTCCGTGCGCGGCATCGCCAAGGCCGCCGGGGTGGACCCGGCCCTGGTGCACCACTACTTCGGCACCAAGGACGAGGTCTTCGCCGCCGCCATCGAGGTCTCGCTGGAGCCGGCGCTCACCGTCGCCTCGGTGGTGGGGCCGGGCGGCGCGGGCACCGGGGAACGGCTGGCCCGGTCCTTCCTCGCGGTGTGGGAGGACCCGGTGACCCGGGCCCCGCTGCTGGCCGTGGTGCGCTCCGCGCTCAGCCACGAGGCCGCCGCCACCGTGCTGCGGGGCGTGGTGCTGCGGCAGATCCTGGAGCGGATCGCCCGCGAACTGGACGTCCCCGATCCCCGGCTGCGCGCCGAACTCGCGGCCTCCCACCTGATCGGCATCGCGATCCTGCGGTACGCGGTCCGGGTGGAGCCGCTGGCGAGCACCGACCCCGAGGAGATCGTGGCCGTGGTCGCCCCCACCCTCCAGCGCTACCTGGCCGAGCCCGGCCCGTCGCCCGACCCCGTCCCGTAGGACCGGCACCCGACCCGTGGCACGGACGACGGCATCCGCCCGCTCCGTGCCACACTTCCGGTACGGACCACCCACGTCCGGCCGCGTGCCACCCGGCGCGCACCACCACGGCGCGCGCTGCCCGGCGCACCTTCCGAAGCCGCCCGTGAGCCGAGACGCCCGTCCCACATTTCGGAACGACCTGTCCGGATCTTGGAGACGGGGCGTAGGCTCGGCACCGCCACACCTGCCTTGAACCGGTCCCGCGCAGCCGCGTGCGGAACCATCCCGAAGGAGCGAGCGACGATGCCCGAGCTGAGGTCCCGCACTGTCACCCACGGCCGCAACATGGCGGGCGCCCGCGCCCTGATGCGGGCCTCCGGGGTAGCCGGCGAGGACATCGGCAAGCCGATCATCGCGGTCGCCAACTCCTTCACCGAGTTCGTCCCCGGCCACACCCACCTCCAGCCGGTGGGCCGGATCGTCAGCGAGGCGATCAAGGCCGCCGGGGCCGTCCCGCGCGAGTTCAACACCATCGCCGTGGACGACGGCATCGCCATGGGCCACGGCGGCATGCTCTACTCGCTGCCCTCCCGCGACCTGATCGCCGACAGCGTCGAGTACATGGTGGAGGCGCACTGCGCCGACGCCCTGATCTGCATCTCCAACTGCGACAAGATCACCCCCGGCATGCTGATGGCCGCGCTGCGCCTCAACATCCCGACGATCTTCGTCTCCGGCGGCCCGATGGAGGCCGGCCAGGCGACCCTGGTCGACGGCACGGTCCGCAAGCTGGACCTGGTGAACGCCATCGCCGACGCCGTCGACGAGAGCATCTCCGACGAGGACATCCTGCGCATCGAGGAGAACGCCTGCCCCACCTGCGGCTCCTGTTCCGGCATGTTCACCGCCAACTCGATGAACTGCCTCACCGAGGCCATCGGGCTCTCGCTGCCCGGCAACGGCTCCGTCCTCGCCACCCACACCGCCCGGCGCGCCCTCTACGAGCGGGCCGGCGCCACCGTGGTCGAGCTGACCCGCCGCTACTACGAGCAGGACGACGCCTCCGTCCTGCCCCGCAACATCGCCACCCGCGCCGCCTTCGAGAACGCGATGGCGCTGGACATCGCCATGGGCGGCTCCACCAACACCATCCTGCACCTGCTGGCCGCCGCCCAGGAGGCCGAGCTGGAGTACGGCCTCGACGACATGGACGCGGTCTCCCGCCGGGTGCCCTGCCTGGCCAAGGTCGCCCCCAACGTCGCGCCCACCACCACGTACTACATGGAGGACGTGCACCGCGCGGGCGGCATCCCGGCGATCCTCGGCGAGCTGTACCGGGGCGGGCTGCTCAACGAGGACGTGCACAGCGTGCACTCCCCGTCGATCAAGCAGTGGCTCGACACCTGGGACATCCGCGGCGGCAGCGCCACCGAGGAGGCGCTGGAGCTCTGGCACGCGGCCCCCGGCTGCGTGCGTTCGGCCGAGGCGTTCTCGCAGTCCGAGCGGTGGGACACGCTGGACGTCGACGCCGCCCGCGGCTGCATCCGCGACGTGGAGCACGCCTACTCCCAGGACGGCGGCCTCGCCGTGCTGAAGGGCAACCTCGCCGTCGACGGCTGCGTGGTGAAGACCGCCGGCGTGGACGAGTCGATCTGGACCTTCGAGGGCCCGGCCGTGGTCTGCGAGTCGCAGGACGAGGCGGTCGACAAGATCCTGCGCAAGCAGATCGAGCCGGGCGACGTCGTCGTCATCCGCTACGAGGGCCCCAAGGGCGGCCCCGGCATGCAGGAGATGCTGTACCCGACCTCGTTCCTCAAGGGCCGCGGCCTCGGCAAGTCCTGCGCGCTGGTCACCGACGGCCGCTTCTCCGGCGGCACCTCCGGGCTCTCCATCGGCCACGCCTCGCCCGAGGCGGCCTCCGGCGGCACCATCGCCCTGGTCGAGGACGGCGACCGCATCCGCATCGACATCCCGAACCGCTCCATCGAACTGCTGGTGGACGAGGAGACCCTCGCCGCACGGCGCGAAGCGCTCGGCGGCGTGTACCAGCCGCGGGAGCGCGAGCGAAAGGTCTCGGCCGCGCTGCGTGCCTACGCCGCCATGGCCACCAGCGCCGACAAGGGTGCCGTGCGTGACGTGAACAAGCTGGGCTAGCGGCCCGCTCGACGCCCCCGCCGTCCGGCGTGCGCCCGCTGCGCGCGCCGAACGGCGGGCGGTCCCCCGAAAATCAGGCCCGAGATACGCCCCTCACGGTGCAACTTCCTGCCCGTGGGGGGCGTCTTCCGTGGTGTCCGGCACCGCTGGACACCTATCAGGGGGAGGTCTTCCGGTATCCGTGGCAGCACCCTGTCCATGGCCGGAAACCACTCGTACGCTCCTCGGGGGAGGAACACATGAGCGAAAAGATCACGACAGCCGTCGACGACGCCGACGCACCGTCGGTCGACACCGTCACCCGGGCCGCGAGCGCCACCACCTACCCGGTCGTGGCCACGGTGAACGTGCGCAGCGGCCCCGGACTGTCCTATCCGGTGGTGCTCCAGATCTCCGGCGGCAGCCGGGTCTCGATCGTCTGCCAGAAGCGGGGCACCACGATCACCGGGCCGCTGGGCACCACCAACATCTGGGACAAGATCGGCAGCGGACGCTACGTCTCCGACGCCTACGTGCAGACGGGCAGCGACGGCTTCGTGAGCCCCCAGTGCGCCTGATCCCGACCGCCTGACCCGGGCCCTCCCCGCCCCGCCGCCGAGTGCGGCCGGGCGGGGACCGGCCCGGACCGCCGGGTCAGCCGGTGCGCGGCGGCGCGGCCAGGTCGAAGGCCGACAGCGTGTTGTCGCCGGCCGCCACCACCAGGGCCCGGCCCACCGCGGTCAGCCGCGGCCCGGCCCCGGTGAACCCGCCGGGGTTCCCGGTGTACGGGGCCGTCGCCCACTTCTCGGCCCCGGTCGCGGGATCGAGCGCGATCACCCGCCCGGTCGCCGAACCGACGTACAGCATCCCGTTCACCGCGAGCGGCGTCGACGCCCACTCCGCCGTGGTCTGCACCCGCCACTTCCGCCGGCCCGTGCGCGGGTCCACCGCACTCACCTCCCCGGTGGAGGAGGTGAAGTAGAGGGTGCCCCGGAGGTAGCCGGGCAGCGTCCCCTCGTAGCCGTCGAGCCGGTCGACCTCACGGCGCCCGGTGGCCATGTCCAACCGGACCACCTGCGAGAACCCGGTGCCCGACGCCCCGGCCGACTCGTGGACCAGCAACAGCGAGCCGTCCAGCGCGCCCACCGGCCACAGCCGGCCGTCCGCCGGGACCGCCCGCCCGAGGGCACCGCCGCGCGGGTCGAGGGTGTGGAACGTCAGGTCGTCGGAGCGCCCCGCGACCAACTGCGTCGAGGGGGCGCACATCGCGTACGGGCGCCCCGCGGCGGGGAACGGCGCGCACCACGCGCCGGTGGGCAGCGGGGTGGACCACAGGGGGCGACCGTCCCGCGCCGAGCGCGCCTGGAACCGGGTGGAGCCGGGGTCCACGGTCAGCACCGTGGACCCCACCAGCACCGCCTGCTGCGGCTCCCGCAACAGGTACGTCGCCTTGGTGCCGATCCTGGCCCGCCACAGCTCCCGGCCGCTCCCCGCGTCGAACGCCACCACCTCGGTGCGGTCCGGGCCCGTCTCGGGCAGGTGGTAGCCGAGGACGGTGCGGCCCGCGAGCCCCTTCCCCGCCCCGCCGGTCACCCCGACCAGGTGCAGCCCCTGCATCGGCACCCCGGGGTAGGTGCGGCGCCACAACACCTTGCCGTCGGAGCCCCGCAGCCGGGCCGCCGCCACCCCGCCGCCCCCGCAGAACAGGTCCTCGCCCAGGGCCACGCAGCGCAGTTCGTCGTCGAGTTGCTGCCCGCCGCGCACCGAGGTGTGCCAGGGCGCGAAACCGGCCGGCAGCCGTGCCTCTCCGGCGCCTGCCGGGGCCGGCGTCCCCCGGGCGCCCGGCGCGGGATCCTCCCCGTCCGGCCCGAACAGGGCCGTGCCGACGGCGACCAGCGCGGCGGCCACTGCGGTGACGGCGGCCACGAGCAGGGTCCGGCGCCGGCGCGCACGGCGCACCCGCCGGTCGGAACGGGAACGGGTGCTCCCCGGCGCGCGGTCCGCGCCGGTGGGGTCCGCACCCGTGGTGCCGGTGTCCACGGGGGTCGGGTCCGCGGAACCGGACCCCGCGGGGTCCGAACGCCGGGTCCCCGGGAGGGTCTTCTGCTCGGCGGTCGGCGGCGAGGCCGAGGCCAGGTCCTCCGGCAGCCCGCGCAGGGCGACCAGCAGGTCGTGGGCGGACGGCCGGCCCTGCGGCTCCTTGTCCAGGCAGGGCTCCACCACCTCGCGCAGCAACGCGGGCACCGCGACCAACCGGGGTTCCTCGTGCACCACCTGGTAGGCGGTCATGTAGGGGCTGTCGGCGTCGAAGGGCCCCTGCCCGGTCGCCGCGTACACCAACAGGGTGGCCAGCGAGAACACGTCGGAGCCCGGGCCGACCGCGCGCGGGGTCTGCAACTGCTCCGGGGACATGAACGGAGGGGTCCCGATGACCCGGCCGGTCATGGTGAGGGTCTGGTTGTCGGCGGCCCGGGAGATGCCGAAGTCGATGACCCGGGGCCCGTCCGGGGAGAGCACCACGTTCGACGGCTTGAGGTCCCGGTGGACGACGCCCGCGCGGTGGATCTCGCGCAGCGCCTCGGCCAACCCGATGGCGAGGGTGCGCAGTTCGGCACCGTGCACGGCCCCGCCGTCGGTGACCCGCTGGGCGAGGGTCGGACCCGCGATGTAGGCGGTGGCCATCCACGGCCGGGACGCCTCCGGGTCGGCGTCCACCACGGCGGCCGTGAACACGCCGCTCACCCGCCGGGCCGCGGACACCTCCTGACGGAACCGGATGCGGAACTCCTCGTCGCCCGCGAAGTGCTGGTGGATCAGCTTGATCGCGACGGGCCGTCCCGACCCGGTGCGGGCCAGGAACACGGTGCCCATGCCCCCGGAGCCGAGACGGGCCTCCACCGGGTAGCCACCGATCTGCTCAGGGTCCCCGCCCCGGAGTTGCACGAGCGTCCACCTCATCCGTCCATGCCGAGAGATCCCACCACCGGTGAACAAACTAGCGGGTCACCGGGTGGTGACGGGCGGTCGCGGGTGGCCGGAACGTGCCGACCCGCGGGGTACCGGCCAGTAGGGGCGGTGGGGTGCGTCACTCCAGCGCGCGACACGCGCCCCCGCCCCACGGCGCGCACCCGGCGCCCGTGGATCGCGGAGCGATAATCGGCCGGTGAGCGAGCGCCCCGCAAGGACCCCGGGGCCCCCGGGCCCCCGCCCCGCCCCCCTCCGTTTCTTCGGCACCCGCTGGGTACGGCACGACCGGCGCTACGCCGCCCGCCGGATCGGGGTGGCGGTCGGTTCGCTCGCCGCGCTGACCACCGGTTGCCTGCTGCTGCGCCTCGGCTACCAGGGGCTGGCCGCGGCCCGGGTGGGCGCCCCGGTGAACCTCCTGGTGGGAGCGGCGCTCGCGCTCTGCACGGCGTTCGCGTTCCGGTACGTCTGGCAGGGCTTCGCCCGCCGCCCCGAATCCTGCGGCGGACCGGTGCGCGAGCCGGGGCGGAAGCCGGCGCCCGGCACGCTGGCGATCGGCTTCCTCGGCGCCCTGGGCGCCTACTTCCTGCGCTCCCTCGTCGAGGCACCCGGTGAGGGCCGACTGCGCGCGGAGCACGAGCGGGCGTGCGAACAGCACGCGCGCCGTACCGCGCGCCGGACCGGCGATCCGGCCCGACGCCGGGGTTGACCGGGCCCGCCGACGTACCCGTGCGCCCCTTGACCGCCGGCGGCACCAGGAGGATTATTCATCGTATGGTGAATAAGAGTCGCGAGGCACCCGCCGACGCCACCGACGCCATCAGGGCGCACGACCTCCGGGTCGTCCGGGGCTCCCGCACCGTCCTGCACGACCTCGCCTTCACCGTCCCCCGCGGCCGCATCACCGGACTCCTCGGCCCCTCCGGCTGCGGCAAGTCCACCCTCATGCGCGCGGTCGTCGGCACCCAGGCCCGGGTCACCGGCACCCTCGACGTCCTCGGCCACCCCGCCGGCGCCCCCGTCCTGCGCTCCCGCATCGGCTACGTCACCCAGGCGCCCTCCGTCTACGACGACCTGACCGTCCGGCAGAACCTCGACCACTTCGCCACCGTCCTCGACCCCGGCCGCGCCACCACCGCCCACCGCCGCGAACGGGTCGACCGGGCCCTCGCCGACGTCGCCCTCACCTCCCGCGCCGACGACCTCGTCCGCGCCCTGTCCGGCGGCCAACGCAGCCGCGTCTCCCTCGCGGTCGCCCTCCTCGGCACCCCGGACCTCCTCGTCCTCGACGAACCCACCGTCGGCCTCGACCCCGTGCTCCGCCGCGACCTGTGGGACCTCTTCCACCACCTCGCCGACACCCGCCGCACCACCCTGCTCGTCTCCTCGCACGTCATGGACGAGGCCGAACGCTGCCACCGACTGCTCCTCCTGCGCGACGGCCACCTCCTCGCCGACGACACCCCCGAGGCCCTGCGCACCCGCACCAACACCCCCTCCGTCGAGGACGCCTTCCTCGCCCTGGTCGCCCCCACCCCGCGCAGGAGCGCCCCGTGAACCTCCGCCGCACCACCGTCACCGCCGCCCGGGTGCTCCGCCAACTCCGCCACGACCCGCGCTCCGTCGCCCTGATGCTGCTGGTCCCCTGCCTGATGCTCCTGCTGCTGCGCTACGTCTTCTACGGCAGCCCGCGCACCTTCGACTCCATCGGCGCGTCCCTGCTCGGCATCTTCCCGTTGATCACCATGTTCCTGGTCACCTCCATCGCCACCCTGCGCGAACGCACCTCCGGCACCCTCGAACGACTGCTGGCCATGCCCCTCGCCAAGGCCGACCTCATCGCCGGCTACGCCCTCGCCTTCGGCACCGTCGCCGTCGTCCAGTCCGCCCTCGCCACCGCCCTCGCCCTGTGGGTGCTCGGCCTGGACGTGGTCGGCTCCGCCTGGCTGCTGCTGCTCGTCGCCCTGCTGGACGCCCTCCTCGGCACCGCGCTCGGCCTGTTCGTCTCGGCCTTCGCCGCCTCCGAGTTCCAGGCCGTCCAGTTCATGCCCGCCGTGATCTTCCCCCAACTCCTGCTGTGCGGACTCTTCACCGCCCGCTCGAACATGCACCCCGCCCTGGAGGCCGTCTCCGACGTGCTCCCCATGTCGTACGCCGTGGACGGCATGGACCAGGTCCTCCACCACCCCGACGTCACCGCCGACTTCGTCCGCGACATCGGCGTCGTGGCCGGCTGCGCCCTGCTCGTCCTCGCCGTCGGCGCCGCCACCCTCCGCCGCCGCACCCCCTGAACGCCCCCGGCGCACGCCCCGTGGACGCCCGCCTCCGGCTCCCCGGCCCTCTGCGAGGATGACCGGCAACGAACGACCTGTCGGAAGGCCCCGTCATGCCCCAGAAAGTCGCAGTCCTCGGCACCGGAAAGATCGGCGAGGCCCTGCTGAGCGGCGTCATCCGGTCCGGCTGGCCCCCGGCCGACCTGCTGGTCACCGCCCGCCGCCCGGAACGCGCCGAGGAACTCCGCACCCGCTACGGCGTCACCGCGGTCAGCAACCAGGAGGCGGCCAAGCACGCCGACACCCTGATCCTCACGGTCAAGCCCCAGGACATGGGCGCCCTCCTCGACGAACTCGCCCCCCACCTGCCCGCCGGCCGCCTGGTCATCAGCGGCGCCGCCGGCGTGCCCACCACCTACTTCGAGGAACAGCTCCCCGAGGGCACCCCCGTGGTGCGGGTCATGACCAACACCCCCGCCCTGGTCGACGAGGCCATGTCGGTCATCTCCGCCGGCACCCACGCCACCGCCACCCACCTGCGGCACGCCGAGGAGATCTTCGGCGCGGTCGGCAAGACCCTCCGGGTCCCCGAGACCCAACAGGACGCGGCCACCGCACTCTCCGGCTCCGGCCCGGCCTACTTCTACTACCTGGTCGAGGCCATGACCGACGCCGGCATCCTCCTCGGGCTGCCCCGCGACAAGGCGCACGACCTGATCGTCCAGGCCGCCATCGGCGCCGCCGTGATGCTCCGCGACAGCGGCGAACACCCCGTCAAACTCCGCGAGAACGTCACCTCGCCTGCCGGCACCACCATCAGCGCCATCCGCGAACTGGAGAACCACGGGGTGCGCGCCGCCCTGATCGCCGCCCTGGAGGCCGCCCGCGACCGCAGCCGCGAACTCGCCTCCGGCACCCACTGACAGCGAGCAACGGCCACGGCATCGCCCGATGCCGTGGCCCGCACGCGACCGTCAGCCCCCACCGCCGGCGCCCAGCGCCCCGAGCACCTCCTCCGTGCGCACCACCCGGGCGAACCCGCCGCCGTGCAGGGACACCGCCGTCGCCCGCGCCAAGGCGTCCGCCCCCAGCCGCCACCCGAACGGCCCCACCAGGTCGAAGGTGTACGTGGCGTCCAGCACGAACAGCACGTCGTACCCCAGGTTCCCGCCCATCCGGGCCGTCGTCTCCACGCACATGTTCGTCTGCACCCCGACCACCGCCAGCTGCCCGATCCCGGCCGCCCGCAGCCACCCGTCCAGGTCGGGCGTCCCGTAGAACGCCGAGTTCACCGTCTTCGTCACCAGCAACCCGCCACCCCCCTGCCCCCGCCGCTCCTCGACGTAGTCCTGGAAGTCGTTGCCCGGGTACCCCGGCCGCAGCGGCGAACCGGGCTCCGCGGAATCGTGCCGCACGAACACCACCGGCCGCCCGCTCGCCCGCCACCCGTCGATCAACGCCGCGATCCGCGCATCCGCGTCCGGCTCGTTCCGCGCACCCCAACGTTCCGTCTCCAGGAACCCCTTCTGCACGTCCACCACCAACAACGCCGCATTTCCCGTGATCTCCATGATCCGATGCTCGCCCGCCCGGCCCCCGCGTCCCAGCCGGCAGGAAGACACCGATCGATGGTTTACTGCCAGGATGGACGAGGCCCCGCCGCCCCACCGCATCGCCCTCCTCGCCTTCCCCGGCATCCGTGCCTTCGACGTCAGCGTCGCCACCGAGGTCTGGGGCACCGACCGCACCGATCTCGGCGTCCCCGCCTTCGAACTGCGCCGCGTCGCGCCCGACCCCACCCCCGTCCCCCTCCGCGGCGGCCTCACCCTCACCCCCGACCGCACCCTCGACTGGCTCGCCACCGCCGACCTGGTGGTCGTCCCCGGCCTGGACGACCTCGCCCCCGCACCCGCCCCGGTCCGCACCGCACTGTGCGAGGCGCACGCCCGCGGCACCACCCTCGCCGCCCTCTGCGGCGGCGCCTTCACCCTCGCCCAGGCCGGGCTCCTCGACGGCCGCCGTGCGGTCACCCACTGGCGCCTCGCCGACCGCTTCCGCACCCGGCACCCCGCCGTCACCCTCACCCCGGACGCCCTCTTCACCGAGGACGACGGCATCTGGACCTCCGCCGGCACCGCCGCCGGCATCGACCTCTGCCTCCACCTGGTCCGGCTGCGGCACGGCGCCGAAACCGCCGCCACCATCGCCCGCTCCATGGTCACCGCGCCCTTCCGCACCGGCACCCAGGCCCAGTTCATCGCACACCCCACGCCCTCCGCCGACCGCGACGCCGACGCCCTCGCCGAGGTCCGCGAACACGCCCTGCGCCACCTGCACCAGCCCCTCACCGTCCACGACCTCGCCCACCGCGCCGGCATGTCCCCCCGCAGCTTCGCCCGCCACTTCACCGCCGCCACCGGCACCACCCCGCTGCGCTGGCTCCTCGCCCACCGCGTCGCCGCGGCCCAGAAGCTCCTCGAACGCACCGACCTGCCGATGCCGGAGGTCGCCCGGCGCGCGGGGTTCGGCAGCGAGGTCACCATGCGCCAGCACTTCCACACCCGCCTCGCCACCAGCCCCCGCGCCTACCGGGCCTCCTTCAGACCGCCGGCAGCAGACCCACCGCCCGGTACGCGGCATCGACCGTAGGCCGCGCCACCGCCCGGGCCCGCTCCGCACCCCGCCGCAGCACCTCGTCCACCCCACCCGGGTCGGCCGCCCACTCCCGGTGCCGCTCCCGCACCGGCCGCAACGCCTCCACCACGGCGTCCGCGGTGTCCCGCTTCAACGCCCCGTACGACCCGTACGCCCCGGCCAGCGCCACCGGATCCGCCGGCTCCGCCGTCCCGCACGCCGCCAGGATCTCCAACAGGTTCGACACCCCGGGCCGCCCCTCCGGGTCGTGGACGACCTCCGCACCGCTGTCGGTGACCGCCCGCATCACCTTCCGCCGCACCACCTCCGGCTCGTCCAGCAGGTGCACCACGCCCGCCCCGGCCCCGCCGGACTTCCCCATCTTCGACCGCGGGTCCTGGAGGTCCATGACCCGCGCCGCCACCCCGGGCCGGGTGGCCACCGGCACCGTGAGCACGTGCCCGTACCGTTGGTTGAACCGCGTCGCGAGGGCCCGGGTGATTCCACGTGCTGCTGCTGGTCCTCGCCCACCGGAACCTCGTCCGCGCCGTACGCCAGGATGTCCGCGGCCATCAGCACCGGATACGTCAGCAGGGACAGCCGCACGCTCCGGCCGCCCTCCCGTTCCCGGGCGGCCTTCTCCTTGTACTGGATCATCCGCCGCGCCTCCCCGTCGGTCGCCACGCACTCCAGCAGGTACGACAACCGGGCGTGCTCGTCGACGTGGCTCTGCACGAAGAGGGTGCAGCGCTCGGGCTCCAGCCCGGCCGCCAGCAGCAGCGACGCGGCCTGCCGGGTGAGTCGCCGCACCCGCGCCGGGTCGTGCTCGACGGTCAGCGCGTGCAGGTCCACCACGCAGAAGAGGGCGTCCCGCGCGTACTGGTCGACGGCGGCCCAGCGCCGCACGGCCCCCAGGTAGTTGCCCAGGGTGAGGTGCCCGGTCGGCTTGATCCCGCTGAATACCCGTGTCATCTCGTCCGTCCCTGCTCGGGGCCGCCGCGCCGGCCGGCCGCGTTCCGGTCGTGCCCCGGGGGGAAACGAGAACGGCCGCCGGAAGGGCGGCCGTGGGGTGCGTGCGTCAGCTGGCCGCCGTCAGGCGGGCCACCACTGTCGTCCGTACGCACGCGTCGTCATGGCCGGCACCCTACGTTCTGTCAGAGCCCCGCACCCCGGATTTGACACTCCTCGGCCCGGTCCGTAGTGTTCTCCGAGCTGTTCGACGTGAGCTCCGACTCCGGTCGGTCCCCGAGCAGTCATTCCGTACCAACACATCACGTAGCGATGATTCGGTCATCGACTCCTTTGCATGCGTTTTTACGTAATGAGGATTTCCGTCCGTGAGGACAGCAGCCCGATTCGCGGGACGGCAGGGAAGTCCGCTAAAGTCTCACTCGTCGGAACGGCCCAACAGCCGTGAAGACGAACCCCGCTGACTGGGGGTCAGGCACTGAAAAGGGTCTGGTAGAGTCGGAACCGCCGGAAAGGAAAGCGAGCGAATCGCTCTCCTGGAAAGCACCGAGGAAATCGGATCGGGAAACGGTCTGATAGAGTCGGAAACACCGAAGGGAAGCGCCCGGAGGAAAGCCTGCACCCAATGGTGGGGGTGAGTACGAAGGAAGCGTCCGTTCCTTGAGAACTCAACAGCGTGCCAAAAGTCAACGCCAGATATGTTGATACCCCGTCACTGTGACCGTCATGGTCTGGTGATGAGGTTCCTTTGAAATACACACAGCGAGGACGCTGTGAACGCACTCGGGACTATTCCTCCTGGGTGTTGTTCCGCTC